>JAQYAV010000088.1 GCA_029338675.1 Lachnospiraceae bacterium | reverse complement strand
TAATTATATCACTGGAGGTTTTTTACTGTAAGCTAAAGCATTTTCAACCACCCGCAGAGCAGGTGGTTTATTTGTTTGGCTATATACTCATTCTATATATCCAAGTTTTCTTTTTGCCAAACGGGGCCCTGCCCCAACAATCAAAAAAACCTCCTAACGGAGGTCTTTTCTTGATTATATGTTAATTATTAAGCCTTACCTACAGAACCAAATAATTCCATCTTTTCCTTTACAGTAGCCTTAATTGCTTCTGCACCTGGAGCAAGAAGCTTACGTGGGTCAAAGCCCTTACCCTGTAAATCCTTACCTTCTTCGATGTACTTTCTAGTAGCTTCCTGGAAAGCTAACTGGCACTCAGTGTTAACGTTAATCTTAGAAACGCCAAGAGAAATAGCCTTCTTAATCATATCAGCTGGAATACCAGTACCACCATGAAGTACAAGTGGCATCTCACCAGTCTTCTCCTGAACAGCTGCAAGAGTATCAAAGCTAAGACCAGCCCAATTCTCTGGATACTTACCATGAATGTTACCAATACCTGCTGCAAGCATAGTTACACCAAGATCAGCAATCATCTTACACTCATCTGGATTAGCACACTCACCAGCACCAACTACTCCGTCTTCTTCGCCACCAATTGAACCAACTTCTGCCTCAATTGATAAGCCCTTCTCATTACATACTGCAACGAGTTCTTTAGTCTTTGCTACGTTCTCCTCGATTGGATAGTGTGAACCATCAAACATAATTGAAGAGAAACCAGCCTCTATACAAGCCTTAGCTCCTTCATAGCTACCATGATCAAGGTGAAGAGCTACAGGAACTGTAATATTAAGCTCCTCAAGCATACCATTAACCATACCAACGATAGTCTTGTAACCACACATATACTTTCCAGCGCCCTCAGATACACCAAGGATAACAGGTGAGTTAAGCTCCTGTGCTGTTAAAAGAATTGACTTTGTCCACTCAAGGTTGTTGATGTTGAACTGACCAACTGCATACTTACCAGCCTTAGCCTTTGTCAACATTTCTTTTGCCGAAACTAACATTTTACTTCCTCCATTTTTCTTTTATGTTAATAAAAAATATACATTTTCACGTACGTTTGCATTATACTATATCGCCAGAAAAAATACAAGAAAAGTATTACCAAGTATTGCCACCGCATTTTACACTTATTGCTATCCATATAGTTTAACTTTATAAATACTTCTTCAAATACTTGCCAGTATAAGAATTCTTACACTTGGCAATTTCTTCTGGTGTTCCTTCTGCAATTACAGTTCCACCCTTTTCGCCACCTTCAGGGCCAATATCTATAATATAATCTGCAGTTTTAATTACATCCATATTATGTTCAATTACTACTACTGTATTACCACCTTCACAAAGCCTTGCCAATATATCAACTAATCTATGTACATCAGCAAAATGTAAACCTGTTGTAGGCTCATCTAGTACATATATTGTTTTTCCAGTACTTCTTCTGCTAAGCTCTGTAGCAAGCTTAATTCTCTGTGCCTCACCACCAGATAAAGTAGTAGAAGGTTGTCCTAACTTAATATAACCAAGGCCCACTTCCTTGAGTGTAGAAATTTTTCTTAATATAGATGGAACATTCTCAAAGAACTCACATGCTTCATCTACAGTCATCTCTAAAACATCATAAATGTTCTTTCCCTTATATCTTACCTCAAGTGTTTCTCTGTTATATCTCTTTCCTCCACACACTTCACAAGGAACATATACATCTGCAAGGAAATGCATCTCTATCTTAATTATCCCGTCACCCTTACAAGCTTCACAACGACCACCAGGAATATTAAATGAGAATCTTCCCTTTGGATATCCCATAGTCTTTGCATCCTTTGTACTTGCAAACAAATCTCTAATCAAATCAAACACACCTGTATATGTGGCCGGATTAGATCTTGGACTTCTTCCAATTGGCGATTGATCTATATTAATTATCTTATCTAATTGCTCTAATCCAAGAACATCATCATGTTCTCCAGATTTAATTCTTGCTCTATTAAGAGTTTTTGCAAGATGTTTATATAATATCTCATTAACTAGAGAACTCTTACCTGAACCTGATACCCCAGTAACACATGTCATTACTCCCAAAGGAAACTTAACATCAATGTTCTTTAAGTTATTCTGTCTTGCACCTTTAACTTCAATATAGCCTGTAGGCATTTTACGTACAGTAGGTACAGGAATTTTAATTCGTCCACTTAGATATGCTCCTGTAATAGATTCCGGACACGCCATAATATCCTCTGCTGTTCCCTGTGCGACAATCGTTCCACCATTAGTACCTGCCCCAGGGCCAACATCAACTATATGATCAGCAGCATACATAGTATCCTCATCATGCTCAACAACAATAAGCGTATTACCAAGATTCTTAAGATCTTTTAATGCTTTAATAAGCTTATCATTATCTCTTTGATGAAGTCCTATACTAGGCTCATCCAAAATATATGCTACTCCAACAAGACCTGAACCAATCTGTGTAGCCAATCTAATTCTTTGAGCCTCACCCCCTGAAAGAGTTCCTGTAGGTCTAGATAAAGTCAAATAATCAAGTCCAACATTAATAAGAAATCCTATTCTAGCGCGTATCTCTTTTAATATTTGATTACCAATTGCTAATTGTCTTTCAGTAAGTTCTAGATTTTGAATAAAATTAAAAACTTTAACAACTGACATCTCTGTTACATCAGCAATACTCTTATTCCCAATAGTAACTGCTAATGATTCTGGCTTTAATCTCTTACCCTTACATTCTTCGCAAGGAATAACTGTCATATATGTTTCGTAATCCTGCTTTATACTCTCAGCAGATGTTTCTTTATATCTACGTTGAACATTTCTAATTAAGCCCTCAAAATCAACGTAATACTGTCCCATGCCTCTTGCACTTTCATATACTACATTCACTTTTCGTCCATTAGTTCCATTAATAATCACCTGCTTTGCAGTGGCGCTTAAATCTTTAAATGGAACATCTAATGAAAAATCATATTCCTTGGATAGTGCCTCTAAACACGCATGTGTATAGCTCTTTTTATCTCCACTAGACTGCCATCCTATAACCGAAATAGCGCCCTCATTCAATGTAAGACTCTTGTCAGGTATCATTAAGTCAACATCAAATTCACTTCTAAAGCCAAGACCTGTACAACATGGACATGCACCAAACGGATTATTAAACGAAAAGCTTCTTGGCTCAATCTCATCAATGCTAATATTACAATCTGGACAAGAGAAGCTATCTGAGAATCTAATCTGCTCTCCGTCAATAACATCCACTATTACAACACCTTCAGCCATCTTAAGAACAGTTTCAATTGAGTCAGCTAATCTTCTCTCAATTCCTTCCCTAACTGCCAAACGATCTACAATTATGTCAATACTGTGCTTTTTATTCTTATCCAAAGTAATATCTTCAGATAAATCATACTGAATCCCATCTACAATGACTCTAACAAATCCACTTTTTCTAGCCTGTTGTAAAAGCTTAGTATGTTCGCCCTTTCTACCTCTTACAACAGGTGCCAGCAACTGGAATTTAGTTCTTTCTGGCAATTCCATAATAACATCAACCATCTGGTCAACAGTCTGGCGAACAATTTCCTTACCACATTTTGGGCAATGAGGAATGCCAACACGAGCATATAGCAATCTTAAATAATCATATATTTCTGTTACTGTTCCCACTGTAGATCTTGGATTCCTATTTGTAGACTTTTGATCTATTGATATTGATGGCGAAAGACCCTCTATGACATCAATATCTGGCTTATCAGCCAATCCAAGGAACTGTCTTGCATAAGAAGACAAAGATTCCATATATTTTCTCTGTCCTTCTGCATATATTGTATCAAACGCAAGCGAAGACTTACCCGAACCAGACAAACCAGTAATAACTACAAATTGGTCTCTTGGAATTTTAACATCCACATTTTTCAAATTATGCTCTCGCGCACCTTTTATTGTAATATATTTATGCTCGCTCATTTATTAAAAATTATCTCCTGTATTTCTCAACATATTTTTTAACTAATTCTTCAATATCGACATCCTTCTTATTACCAATGCATACACATGCAACAGACGCCGCTACAAGAATTATCATTATAACACTTAAGATTATGCATCTTTTCTTCTTACAAGCCTTTTCTTCCTCTAAGAATATTACATCTTCTTCATCTAATACCTCTTCCACCATATCCATAGGAATATCTCGTCTCATTGAAATCTCTGAAATTAATTCGTCTCTTACCATAATAAACCCTCCTTGAATAATATGTTTTCAGTAAACCTAAATATTAATTTAAAACATAAATGTGCTAACAAAAATATATACACATCTATTATAATTCATATTTACCAAAAATGATTATTTTTATACTAAATTATTTGTCATAATCTCGCAAAGTAATCTTAAGCTGCTTTACCTCATCTCTAAGTTCTGCTGCCAACTCGAAATTAAGATCAGAAGCTGCTTTATTCATCTTCTTAGTAAGCTTATGAATAAGCTCCTCTAATTCCTTCTTAGTCATTGACTCAGGATCTTTCTGCTTTGACCTTCTACGTTCTTCTTCAACAGCCTCACTATCAATCTCCATGGAAATAATATCTCTTATATCCTTCTTTATACTCTGAGGTGTAATTCCATGCTCTTTATTATATTGTTCTTGAATTGCTCTACGTCTCATAGTTTCATCTATTGCATTTTTCATAGACATTGTAATGTTATCTGCATACATTATTACATGTCCGTCAACATTACGTGCAGCTCTACCAATAGTCTGAACGAGAGAGGTTTCAGAACGAAGGAAACCTTCTTTATCCGCGTCTAATATAGCAACCAATGTAATCTCAGGAATATCAAGTCCCTCTCTTAAAAGGTTAATTCCAACAATTACATCAAATATTCCCATTCTAAGATCTCTAACAATCTCAATTCTCTCCAGCGTATCAATATCCGAATGCAAATACTTAACCTTAATATCAACCTGCTTCATATATTCAGTTAAGTCTTCTGCCATACGTTTAGTAAGTGTTGTTACAAGCACTTTATTACCCTTGGCAGTTTCTTTATTGATTTCAGAAATAAGATCATCCACCTGACCGCTTACTGGTCTAACCTCAATCATAGGATCTAACAATCCTGTTGGTCTAATTACCTGTTCCTCACGATTCTCTTCATGCTCCTGTTCATACGCAGACGGAGTCGCAGAAACAAACAGCACCTTATCTACTCTTTCCTCAAATTCATCAAAATTAAGAGGTCTATTATCCAATGCGGAAGGCAATCTAAAGCCAAAATCAACAAGAGTTGTCTTTCTCGCCCTGTCTCCTGCATACATTCCTCTAACCTGAGGCAAAGTAATATGTGACTCATCAATAATAAGTAAAAAGTCATCGCCAAAAAAATTAAGCAATGTATTAGGTGTTGCCCCTGGTTCAAGTCCAGCCATAATTCTTGAGTAGTTCTCAACTCCCGAACAGCTTCCTGTTTCTCTTATCATCTCTATATCAAATTCTGTTCTCTCTGCAATTCTCTGTGCCTCAAGTAGTTTCTCATTATCCTTGAAATATTTTACACGCTGGTCAAGCTCCTGCTTAATCTCACACAAGGCTCTTTCTATCTTCTCTCCATCAACAACATAATGTGACGCTGGAAAAATACATGCAAAGGATAAGTTTCTCTTAATCTCTCCCGTCAAAGGATCAAACTCTACTATTCTATCTATCTCGTCTCCAAAGAATTCTATTCTAAGACCATCCTCAAATGTAGAAACAGGCAAAACATCAACAACATCACCTTTAACTCTAAACGTACCTCTAGAAAAATCCATATCATTTCTATTGTACTGAATATCCACTAATTGTCGAATTACCTCATCCCTGTCTTTGTTCATTCCCGGTCTCAAGGAAAGCATCATAGATTTGTAATCCTCAGGATCACCAATACCATATATACAAGAAACTGAAGAAACAACAATTACATCTTTACGTTCAATAAGCGCTGCAGTTGCGCTATGTCTCATCTTATCTATCTCATCATTTATGGAAGAATCCTTTGCAATATAAGTATCTGTAGAAGGTACATACGCTTCTGGCTGATAATAATCATAATACGATACAAAATATTCTACGGCATTATCAGGAAACATCTCCTTAAACTCACTATATAACTGAGCAGCCAAAGTCTTATTATGTGCTAAAACTAATGTAGGTTTATTCAATTCTTTAATCACATTAGCCATAGTAAAAGTCTTACCAGAACCAGTTACACCGAGCAATGTCTGTGTCTTCTTCCCATCCTTAAAGCCCTTCACTAATCCCTCTATTGCCTGCGGCTGATCTCCAGTTGGCTCAAAAGGTGCCTTCAACAAAAACTTATCCATAAACTATCCTTTCATATTAACCAAAACAAACTCATTCTCTGTTCTGTGAATTATAGCATACTATATTATCTTTGTACAGAACAAATGTTTGTTTTTTTACAATAATTTCATAGAAAAATCCAGTAGTTTTCTCGTTACATTATTCCCCTTTAATATAAAATCTATGTCACTTTCCTATCAAGGAAAAACTCTGTGACCAACAAGGGCCACAGAGCTAAATTAACAATATTTATTTTTAAGACAGACGTTATTTACCCTTATTAACAATGAAACACTTAGGAAAAACACTTAAAGATTAGTTTCTTCCAAAGAACTAGAGCGTTTTCTCCTCTTCGAATAACTAAATACCATGGCTGATATCCTTGGCGCAGTAACTACCAAATTATTATTCTTTATCACATAGTCACCATTATTCAACGTATATCCTTCCTCTGTTGTAACCATATCCAAACGTAGAACAGAACCCTCTGGTATGCCTAATCTTCTAACATGAAGAGAGAGCTGTTTTGGCTCGTAATCATTATTTAAAATTACAATTACAGCCTGAGAATTCGTGAATCTACCATAACTTATCATTTTGTAGCTACAGTTAAGGAGTAATAGAGAGCCCTTCATAATAGCATTATATTTCTTATGTATCTTAATTATGTCCTTATGAAATTCAATTAATTCCTGATCTTCATGTCCCCATGGATATGTTCTTCTATTATCAGGATCTGTCCAGCCACAAACTCCAGCCTCGTCACCATAATATATCGTTGGTGCGCCTGGCCACGTCATCTGAAATACTACTGCTTCTCTAAACACACCCTTGTTGATATTTTCATTAGCTGCCTCAGGTCCTACAGTATGAATTCTACCTACACGTCTATTAGTTCTAGTGAGGAATCTTGAATGGTCATGATTTGATAATTCATTCATCGCAATCTCTAGAGAATTTTGATCAAATCTAGACATGTGATGTCTCATCATACCCATAAATACATCTGGATTACCAAGTAAATCTCCTCTAAATTCATCACTATGCTTCTCAACACCTGTTAAAAACCATGTTATCGGTTCCATAAAGGCATCATAGTTCATTACTGTATCCCATTGGCCTCCTGAAATCCATGCCTTAGGATCTCCATAATGCTCCGCCAAAATGATAGCTTCTGGATTAGCAGCCTTAACTCTATTTCTAAAATCTCTCCAGAATTGATGATTAAACTCTTCAGAATGTCCCAAATCAGCAGCAACATCCAAACGCCATCCATCTGCATTATATGGTGGTGAAACCCATTTCTCACCAATTCTCATAATATATTCATAAAGAGTTTCTGACTCCTCATAGTTTAGCTTTGGCAAAGTATCATGTCCCCACCAGCCATTATAGCTTGCATTATAAGGCCATCTCCAATGATCCTGGAATTTGAAAAAATTACGATAAGGGCTCTCATGAGTAATATATGCTCCTGGCTCGTAGCCCGGCTGATTCTCATATATTCTCTCTCTATCCATCCATTTATTAAAGGAACCGCAATGGTTGAACACCCCATCAAGAATAATCCTCATACCTCTTCTATGAACATCTTCAACAAGTTCTATAAAAAGTTCATTACTTGCCTCAAGATTTCTCTTGTCTGTCACTCTAGCAATATATCTAGAAGATTCTCTGTTAGTCTTCGAACCATTTTGTAAACATTCCCCTTCATCGTAAACTATTCGTCCAAGATGCGGATCAACATAATCATAATCCTGTATATCATATTTATGATTAGAAGGTGAAACAAAAATCGGATTTAAGTATATTACATCTACGCCTAAATTTTCCAAATAATCAAGCTTATCAATTACGCCTTGTAAATCTCCACCATAAAATGCTCTAACATCCATATTGTCCGGATATTTAGACCAATCTGTTATTCTTCGTACGCCTTCATTAATATAGCAATATTCATCATCAAGCACATCATTACTTGTATCACCATTACAGAATCTATCAACAAAAATCTGGTAGAATACAGCTCCTCTTGCCCACTTAGGTGTAAAATAGTCCGGAATAATCTGGAAATTATAATTTGAGTTATTTTCCTTTTGAACACCAAGCTTATTATAGTAACAAACTATATTGCCACAATGGATCTCAAAATAATAGTCAATTGTATCTCTTACACATTCAATCGTATATGAATAATAGTCAAATAACTCGTCACTTGACTCTAATCTCATTCTAGCTCTTACATACTCACGCACAACATATACAGAATCAACGTTACCTACAGCAGTACGGAATCTAAGTGTCACTGACTTACCACTCTGTACCTCTGGAGGATTTCGATAATATTTTGTTCCATCAGAAAATAAAGCGCTAATATTTAAAGTGCGCTTTGTATTGAACACATAATCAAAAACTTTCAATGCATTTTGACGGACTTCCATGTAAGCCTCCTAGAAAAATTTAATGTATTTATACATACATTATTTTAATACAAACGGAAATTTTTAACAATATAAGATTTAATTTCTAGATTTAGAACTTAAAGAAAATTTAAAATGTGAAAAGGACAACCAACGCACGATTGTCCTTTTCGGAGAAGGTATTTTGTTACTTATGGGGTGTAGCAAAAAACTATATAATGTATTGGGGGGGTTACAAGTATTATTATAACAGAATGCTAAAAAAAGTGTTACCAAACAAAAAATATTTTTTTATGCATTTTTATTCATTTTGTTAGTATTCCCATATCAATATTTTTCGTTTTTTGCATTTTTAGTGCATTTTGTACATTTTACCCTATATTATATGTGCATTTTGAATTCATTTTCTTATCGAACGTTAATAAAATAATTTCTTTTTATTAATTTTGAACAAAAAGCCCTTCGAACTCTTCTCTATTAATTCGTTCTTTTTCGAGTAATACTTCTGCACACTTGTGTAATACGTCAATATTCTCTGTAATAATTCTCTTAGCTTCAGTATAACATTCATCAATTACTTTTCTTACTTCATCATCAATCAATGCAGCAATCTTTTCACTGTAATTTCTAGAACGTCCCAAATCTCTACCTAAGAATACTTCTTCCTCACTATTAACCTCATAGTTAATTAAACCAATATTGTCAGACATACCATACTTTACTACCATAGCCTGAGCAGTCTGAGTAGCCTGCTTAATATCCTGTGAAGCCCCTGTTGTAATATCACCAAATATTAATTCTTCTGCAATTCTACCACCAAAGCTTACCTGAATATCCTGCATCATCTTTTTCTTAGTAAGGAAAACATTGTCATTTTCTGGAAGCGGCATTGTATATCCACCTGCTCCATTTCCATTAGGAATAATTGAAACAATATGAACAGGTCCAACCTCACTTAATAAATGAAATAATATTGCATGACCTGCCTCGTGATAAGCAGTAATTTTTCTTTCCTTTTCAGGAACAAGACGGCTCTTCTTCTCTCCACCTATTCCTATTTTGATAAAGCTCTTATCAACATCTTCCTTCTTAATGAATCTTCTATTATTCTTTGCTGCACAAATTGCAGATTCATTCATTAAATTCTCAAGATCTGCTCCAACAAAACCTGCTGTTGTTCTTGCAATCTCATGTAAATCAACATCTTCGGCCAATGGTTTATTTCTAACATGAACCTTAAGAATAGCCTCTCTACCCTTGACATCAGGTCTGCCAACTATTACCTTTCTATCAAAACGACCAGCTCTTAGTATAGCAGGATCAAGAATATCAACTCTGTTAGTAGCAGCCAATACTATAATACCCTCATTAGTTGTGAAACCATCCATTTCAACAAGCATCTGATTCAATGTCTGTTCCTTTTCATCGTGTCCACCACCTACACCTGAACCTCTTTTTCTTGCAACAGCATCAATCTCATCAATAAATATAATACATGGTGCGTTCTTCTTTGCATCTGAAAATAAATCTCTAACACGTGATGCACCAACACCTACGAACATCTCTACAAAATCAGAACCTGATATAGAGAAAAATGGAACCTTTGCCTCACCAGCAACAGCCTTAGCAAGTAAAGTTTTACCTGTTCCTGGAGGACCCTCTAATAAAACACCCTTTGGAATTCTTGCACCTAAATCATTATATTTTTTAGGGTCCTTTAAGAAATCAACAATCTCCGTCAATTCTTCTTTTTCTTCATCTAATCCTGCCAAATCTTCGAATGTGAATTTATTTTCATCCTGAGTAGTAAGCCTTGCTCTACTCTTACCAAACGACATCGCCTTATTGGCTCCACCGCCTGCACCGCCACCTGATACAGCTGAAATGATTGTCATAACAATGCTAAGCAATACACAAAGACTAATTCCAACTATAAATACTATAAGTAACGGACTAGTTCTCTTAACATCATTAAGCATCATTGTAATCTTGCCATCGCCTTCATCAGCAACAATTTTTTGAATTTCATTTACATCTGATGTATAAAACTGTTTTATAACTGTTGAATCAACAAATGTAATGCTTACTATACCTGTCGGAACCTCTTTATTCTGCTGAATACTGATTGCATCAACTACACCTGATTTTACGTCTTGTTCAAAGTTGTCAATAGTATATTCCTTATCAATCTGAATATTTTTACCTTGCAACCACCAGAACACTAATAAACCTACGAGGAGCAGTATAAAATATACACCTAGTCCTCTCGCCATTCTATCCTTCATTTAAGTACTCCTTTCTGCTATTCTTCTATAACACCAATATATGGTAAATTTCTATATTTTTGAGCACAGTCTAATCCGTAACCTACAACAAATCTGTCTGGAATTGTAAAGCAAGTCACATCTGGCTCGATTTCAACTACTCTTCTATCTGGCTTATCCAACAAAGTAATAAGCTTCAAACTGGAAGGCTTACGTTCCTTTAATATCTTCACTAAATATGATAAAGTTCTTCCTGAATCCATAATATCTTCTACCAAAAGAACATCTCTTCCCTCAATACTATCATCAAGATCCTTAACAAGCTTCACCACTCCTGATGATTTTGTTTCATTTCCGTAGCTTGACACAGACATAAAATCCATAGTAACGGGAATAGTCATCCTCTTTGCAAGCTCACACATAAAGAATACGCTACCCTTTAATACTCCAATTATGTGCAAAACCTTTCCCTCGTATTCTTTGCTAAGCTGTTCTGCCACTTCTGCAATTCTATTCTCAACATCTGTAGTACTAATCAACACTCCTATTTTTTCTGACATACTCTTCACCCTTTCCTGTGTATTCAAACCAAATTACTTCTTTCGTGTTATCATCTATCCTAAAATTCTCACTATATCTAAGCCCTATTGCCCATATTATCTCACTGCCACAGGCAACTACAGGCCAGTTTTCTCTAATATTTCTATCAACCTTATTATCTATAAATAATCTTGAAAGTTTCTTTTTATTTCCCTTATTATCTATAATAATATAATCGTTTTCCTCAGGAGTTCTAACACAAATCGTACCCTTTATTTTACCATAATCTGCTACTATAGTATACATTTTTTTAGATATATCAAGATTTTCTTGCATAGGCTCTATTTTAATTTTAAGCCTTCCCCATTCAGGAATAATATACTCGCTGTCATCTGTTATATTCAAATTATATGTTTCATTACTTATTTGATTCTTTCTGAAAATAATTGTGCCATAATTATTTTCAACAATTACATCATACGGCAGCATTATTTTCTTGCCTGTTCCTTTATATAAAAGCTCATCAACTAATTCGATATGCCTTCTTGTAATATCCTTTTTTGCACCGGCCACTTTGGCAAATGCCTCATACAAAATATGTTGCCTAATCAAACGTTCTTCCAAAAGAAGCTTATGTGCATCTATCACAATTTGTAATTCCTTGCATTCTTCTTTTACCTTACAAGCTTCTAATCTTTGCTTCGCTGCTTCATCAACATAAGAAAATATATCCTTTGCATCGTTTGCCATTAAACAAATATGCTCAATCGCCTTATCATTTAATTCAAGCATTGCAGGCAAAACAATATGTCTAATCTTATTTCTATCATAATCAAGAGTTAAGTTTGTTCTGTCTATTCGGTAATCCTGTCCAAGTTTCTCCAAAAAGCTTTCAATTTCAGCTCTCGTTACTTCTATTAAAGGTCTGACAATATTATCTCTTACTGCAGGAATACCCGACATTCCTTTTATTCCAGATCCTCTAACCATATTAAATAAAACTGTTTCAGCAACATCATTTCTATTATGCGCCACCGCAATCTTGTCAAATTCCAAAACACGTCTTTGTTCCTCAAAGCATTCATATCTAAAATGTCTTCCTGCCTCTTCAACAGACATTCCCTTTTCTCTAGCATATGCAACTATATCTTTTCTATAACTGACAAATTTGATTCCCAGGCGTTCACACAAATTCTTAGAAAATTCTTCATCCGCAGAGGCCTCTTCCCCCCTGATAAGATGATTAACATGGACTGCTACAAGCTTATTCTTTGACAAACCCAAAGGTTCTGCAAGCATATCCAACGCACACAAAAGACACACTGAATCAGCACCACCAGATAGGCCAATCACAACTCCAGCCTTATTGTCAAACATTTTGTATGTAGTTACACACTCATATACTTTCTCTAATAGCTTGTTCATACTTTCTCCCAAATTATGTCAGTAAATACAT
Source organism: Lachnospiraceae bacterium (assembly GCA_029338675.1). Classification (GTDB taxonomy): domain Bacteria; phylum Bacillota; class Clostridia; order Lachnospirales; family Lachnospiraceae; genus Coprococcus_C. Next base: position 16,345 of record JAQYAV010000088.1, on the reverse strand, counting down.
TCAGTCCACAATATAACACAATATGTAACTTCTGTACATATTTTCACAAATTTTTAACACCTTTTGTAAATCTTACTTACAATTATTGTTGCGTCATCTTTAAGTCTTCTTCCACTCATTGCCATAATATTATCGACTAAATCATCAGCAATCTCTTCTGGCTCAAAATATTTGCTTTGCTGTATAAAATCATTTATATAATCATCTTTATTTTCCACAATTATACTGTCTAAAACCCCATCACTAAGCATGATTATTATATCGCCCTCATAGAATTTTTTTACACATTTCTCGCATGCAGCATTGTGAACTACCCCCACTGGAAGCGACGTCGACTTAATCATTTCAATCCACTGTCCTCTCTTCACAAATGTGGTTGCTGCCCCCTGCTTATATATTCTTCCACAACCTGTATACGTGTCAAACAAAAGCATGTCCAATGTAGAAAAATGCTCTCCTTTGTTTTGCTCTGCCAAATAAGAATTAATTATTTTTATTGCCATATCCTTGTCAAAGCCTGCATCTAATAGTTCCTCTAAGGTATCTATCAAATTGCTACTATCTGACTGTGCCTTATGTCCACTTCCCATTCCATCTGAAATAATAATTAGTTTATTTCCCTCTAATATATCTCCAATAAAATAGTTATCTCCAGAAACCTCTTCGTCATATTTTATCAATCTTCTCACAGCAGATTTACAGTTATATCTCGAGCTTTCCTTTAGGCATATCATTCCAAATCGTCCACCAATAACTCTTTTACTCTCATCCTTTATCTCCATTGGAATATTCATATATTTACTTGCTGTTTTTTCAATTTCATAAGCCGAAATAAGTCTTCTTCTTTCGCTTCTGGCATTAATAAAAACTTCAAACCTTTGATCTGTATTTCTTGTTGCCAAAATACTTTTCACAACAATTCCCTTACGGGCCAGTTCCTCTAAAATATTAGCTTCTATTGTCTTTCTTAAAGGAACAACACTATCTAGTTGATTTGTAAAGCTTTCTATCATTTCGCCTATTTCATTTAGTCTAATTCCCACAGTGGAATTTCCAGCCATATTATATTCAATACGTTTGCAGGCATTTGCAAGATTAGTAATTCTCTCAACAACAAGTCTTCCCCATTCAGGAGATGTGCCATACAGCTCATCATTTTTTATTCGCCCATCTATTTTCGTCATAACAACTTGCGGCATTAAGGCAAACAAAACGCAAGCTGATATTATTGCTTTTTGCCCATTTTCATTAATAAGCTCTGGATATATAGCTATTCCAACCCCATAATATGCAGCTAAATAAGAAATCATGAAGCCTAATCTTCTAAACGAACATATCTGTTCAAGTGAAAACGCAGTTATCATAATAATCAGCCACCCTGATAGTATTCCGAAATTATTATATGAATATGCAGTAACTATAGAGGCAACAATCCCCCATGTAAGTCCTACCCCCATTCCAAATTTATATAACATAAACATTACACTAAACAAAGCAACCGTTAACTCAATAACAACATCACAAAGCTCAGTGGGAAGTCCCATAAGACTAACTGCTAATAGCATAATAACGCCAATTGCCATTGCCCCATCTACACACATTTTTGCATAATCTAAAGCAAGGCATCTAATGCCTTTATAAAATACTACTGAAAGCATAGACGCAATAATCCCCTCAAGAACACCAACATAAGCTTCAACAGCTCCAGGTATAAAATATTCTATGGAATAATTAATTAAAACAACAAATAAAAAAGTAATAGCACATATTAACACTCTGCTACAATTTATTTGCAACAACGATTTGATGTTAAATATGGCAATCAAGCCAAGAAGCATTACTGCATATTTAATCAGCATTGTTGAAGGCGCAACGAATGCTAATCCCACCATGCCACTAATATAGACTCCAATTACATTTTTATTATGTATGCACGCTGCTACTATAAGAGCAACAATAAACGGATTAATTCCACATATATTTATTCTTCCAACTAAAAATGCTACAAGCATAATCCAATTGTCTTTAAACACCTTTTGCCCTTGCATAATATCCCCCTTATAAATATATATCCACTTTTAAGTTTGCTTAATGATTATAGGAGTTTATTTAGTGTTGTCTTTGTCGAATTAATACTTAAAAATATTAGAAGCTTGCGACAAAAAAACGTGCATCCTTAGATACACGTTTTTTATCGTAACAATATATTATTTATTTACTGCTGTGCAGGTTTAATTACTATCTCATCTGGATATACAAGACCAAGCTTATCCTTAGCCACATCCTCAATATACTTCGGAGTCTTCATATATGCCTCCAATGCGGCAAGTTCTTCCTTCTCCTTATATGCAAGCTCTATCTTTTTAGAAAGGTCTTTCTCTGTGGCAGTTAACTCTTTACTCTTAGCATTAAGCTTAGAAACACGCATTACAGAAAAAATACATACTAAAACAACAGCTGCAACAATCAACAATGATGCATATCTAGATTGACGTCTAGTAGATTTTCTCCTTCTCAATTTTTCTTTCATACTTAATCACTCCCACAGCATATCTCATAACTCTTCTCATAGTTGTATTTTATTTTAACAAGTTTTAACTATTTTTTCAACCTCATTATTCTGTTTTGTAATTTTTTTTGAATAGTCAAACAGATTTTATTTACAATAGGTATTACTACCATCTCAAATATACAAATTACAAACAATGCGCCTAAGATTGTTCCGCAAAAATGAAACAATCTAAGCCTACTGTTGTCATTTATTTGCTTCATCAAAATATATATCGACCATATAATCCAAAAACTTAAATCTTCTAGATGAATAAATATCATTTTATGCTTAATTATTCTTCTTATTATCCGAATAACCTCGTAGGAAATCGAAATAAATAATCCAAGCAAGATACTTTGCCACAAACAAAAAAGCTGTGAAATTATAGTTGCATGCATCATTTTGCACCTCTACTAAATATTCCAAACTGTTTTGTTTTTTTAGTCCGATACATAAAGCTTTGTACACGTCCCGAGAATTCTATCTCACCCTTATCAACAACCAGACTTGTAAGCTGAAGATTCTGCCCCTTTATTATAAGTTCTTCGCCATCTAATAAAATAACGGCTTCTTCATCATCAAAGGACACAACCTTACATATTCCAGTAACTATTCCTTTACACCGATCTTCTAAGCAAAATCTATGTAGCCTGTTTTTTTCTTCCACAAACACACCAGCCAAATAGTTTTACAAAATTATATGCTCTTTGCTAGAATAATATAAACATTTTATTATGTTAAATTTAAAATTTACACATCTTAATAATTTAATATTATAAATACTTGTACATTTCCTTCGCATCTTCTTTTTTAGTAGTGTCAGCTATCATTGTAACTTCAGCCTTAACTGATTTATTACCAAATGCAATCTCAATTACATCTCCAACTTTAACATCATATGATGCTTTTACAACCTTATCATTAACCATAACTCTTCCTGCATCACACGCCTCATTTGCTACAGTTCTTCTTTTAATTAATCTTGATACCTTTAAATATTTATCTAATCTCATATATCTTCTCCTAAATTAAACCTGCCCATGTATAGGCTCTATGATAAATCAACTTAATTAACCATTGCGTAAAGCCAATTCAAGCTTTTCTTAATGTGAAAAAAAGTCATCGCATACTGCTACGCGATGACTTAGAATTCTTATAAATAATAATTAGTTAAGAGCATCCTTTAATGCCTTACCTGGCTTAAACTTTGGTGCATTGCAAGCAGCAATCTTCATTTGCTCACCAGTCTTAGGATTTCTACCAGTTCTAGCTGGCTTCTTGTTTACTTCAAAAGTACCGAATCCAACTAACTGAATCTTATCATCATTCTTTAATGCTTCAACAACAGTATCTGTGAAAGCCTTAAGAGCCTTCTCCATCTCTGTCTTCTTCATTCCAGTTTTCTCAGCCATACTTGAAACTAATTCGTTCTTGTTCATCTAAATTATTCCTCCTATAATACAATTGTTTTCCGATTGCCCCATGGCAATACCTATAAGCAATTTAAATCGAAAGCATCCCATTGATGCCCTACGCATATTTATACAATGATAATGTCATTTTGTCAAGGGAAAACCTAGCATTCTTGCTAAAAAACGGCTATTTTTTTGCTTTTTTCCATTATTTTTTACCAAATCACCCTTCCATCTGTTTTCCGAGAAAAGCTGCAGCAATTTGAGCTATCTTATTTTCATGTTCACTAAAGTATTTGCCACCCCTTCCAAGTAACATAACTGCCCCAATTGCATCCCCTTCACATATTATTACGTTCAGTAATTCATAATCAAATTCGCCATCTAAATTACTTGCTATTTTCACATATTTCTCCTCACCCTTTTTCGCAATAAAATTATCCCTATTGTTAATGGCATTTTCAATTTCCTTTGGAAGAGCTTTTCCTAGCATCTCCTTTTTATTAGTACCTGCTGCCGCTATAATCTGATCCCTATCGCTTATACATACTGTACAACCTAGCACTGGGGCCAAACTGTCCGCATACTGCTGCGCAACAACACTTATATCTCCTAATGGGGAATATTTTTTTAATATTACATCGCCTTCTCTATCCGTATATATTTCTAGTGGATCTCCCTCTCTAATTCGCAAGGTTCTTCTAATCTCCTTAGGAATAACCACTCTGCCAAGATCATCTATTCTTCTTACAATTCCTGTCGCTTTCAAATAAAAAACCTCCTGTTTTCTACATACCACCATTTTTGTACTATACATGTAGTATGTGGAAAACCGAAGGTTTTATACTTTATCAAATATTAATTTTGAAATATGCTTGCAACCATAATAAATCATTGCTGAAGCAACAACAACAAATAAAACAGTCAAAACATTTGTTTCAACAATATTTCCCGTTTTTAACAATATTTTATTTGCAAAATCAAATCCAAAAATCATCTGTATTCCATACATTTCAAGAGTGATTTTCCCAAGAGTTTTAGACACGCGGTTTTCCTTAATACATCCCACAATTAACACCAATCCTATACAAAATGGTATAGCAACTAAATAAAATGTATCTACAAAAGGAATTTGCAACTTCATTCTAAAACAATATTTATATGCAATTATTCCGCCAACAACAGTAAATCCTAAACCTGCTGCCAGCCTGATTAATGTTTTATTTAACAATTGTGTCATTGGATTTTTTGTTGACTCTAATGAAGCCCAATAATGACCTATTACAAATATAGGTATTCTATTCCATAATATAAAAATATGCTTATATGTCTTAACCCAGGTAAATAAATATGCCACAATCCCCCATATTGCTATGGCTACAATAATAGTAACAATTCTGTTTTTATTATCGCAGCTTTGAAATAATGGATAACATATATAAAATATCATTATACCTGGAACAAACCACAAAAATGCTCCGCCGCCTTTTTCAAATAATTCTACTCCACTAATAATCTTCAAGAATCTAATTACACCTGTATTATTAATTAAGCAAAAAACTAATGAAAACAATATAAACTTCACATATACCACATTAAATCGTGATATAACAAATCGAGCATAATTTTCAATTTTTTTTAACCCTAACGAATACCCTGACAAAAGAAAAAATATATCCACTCCCATATAAGCTGTCTGCTTAACAAAAAGTTCCAAATTACTATTCGTTATGGGAATCCATAAATGAAATATCAAAATCTGCAATGCAGAAAATAACATTATATTTCTTTTGTTTTTCATGCACGTTCCCTTATTATTTATTCTTCTCGTTTCTATAGCTCCAATTAATTATCAAAGTTGTTAGGTGCCATTATGAATAACACATACTTTCCATTTACTGCACTTATCATATCATCCGCACAAGTACAAATATTCCAATTTAATTTTGCATTTTCTTCAAGAGTTTTCACTAATCCAGCTGTATCGTCTGTTTCAAAAACATATCCCACAAATGGAATTGTTCCAATAATCGGAGAAAATCTTGTACATTTAGAAAACCCCTTTATATCTTCATTAAAGCCTTCTAAATATCCTTCTTGCATTTCCATTGTTCCCATTGCTACTTCGTTAAAAATAGGATTTTTACTTAAATTATCAGCTATTTTTGTAGTATCCGTACCATCTATAGTAGCCTGTTTTTCAAATTCTTTAGCTAAAACATCAACAACCCTGTCACCATTTTGTGAATTTGAATCCTGACTGGTACTGTTGTCCTCTGTAGCATCTTCTGTTGTTGCATTATCTTCGTTCTCTGTTGTAATAATCTCTGTTGTTGCATTATCTTCGTTCTCTGTTGTAGCTTCTGTCATTGTCGTTTCTTCAATTTTTTTGCCACATCCAGCAAAAACCATTGCCATCAAACATAGTAATATTCCTATTGAAAAAATTTTCCTCATATAATAATTTCTCCTTATAAAATAATAATGTATTCTTCTACCAAAATGCTTCACTTTTTACAAACTACATTATGCTTCACGTTTAAAAAACTACATTATGCTTCAAGTTTTAAAAACTACATTATGCTTCGTGCTTTACAAACTACTTTAGTATTTGCATTTTGATTTGCTTTATGCTCAGAGCATATCTTTTTTATATTATACAATACTAGGAAAAAATATCTATGATTTCCTCCGGATTATGAATAACCTTCTTAACACCAAGTGAAAGCAGGAAATCCTCATCTCTAAATCCCCAGCCTACAATTATAGCCTCCAAATTAGCATTTTGTGCAGTTGCATAATCCACTTCTGAATCTCCAATATAAACTGCCTCATTTTGTTTTACTCCAAAATAATTAAGTACTTCATTTACTCCATCAGGATATGGTTTTCTCCTTTGTCCTTCCTTATCTCCTACCGAATATTCAAACAATCCTTCAAAATAATCATCGCACAAGCTTTTCACTGCATAATCTGCTTTATTTGACACAACTGCTGTTCTTACACCTTTTTTCTTCAGTGTAGCTATAACCTGACACACACCGTCGTATGGTCTTGTTTTTATTGCGCAATGATCTTTATAGTACTCATGAAAACAACAAAATACTTTTTCAATTGTGTCCTCATCAGTATTATCAGGTACTGCTCTTTCAACCAGCTTACGAATCCCATTTCCAACAAAACTTGTAATTTCCTTTAAGGTTCTTTCTGGCATATTATACTGCCTTAAAGCATAATTCATAGTATCTGCCAAATCTTCTATTGTATTTAAGATAGTCCCATCCATATCAAAAATTGCAACCTTATACTTCATCCTTATTCTCCGTTCTATTACTATAATTTTGTTATTATTCTTTATTAACCTAGTCGTAAATAACAGTTCATATATTTTATATTAGTATTCTAACACATATTTACATTAATTTATTCTCAGTCAAATCATAATGTTGTTTTAAATAATACATACATTTTTCTTCATCCTTATTAATTATGCTTTCATATATCTTCGAATGTATTTCGATAAATTCTTTTCTATCATCATCGTTCATCTTTTGATTTATCATAACTATAGTACTTAAATATACCCCTGCTATAGCCTCCATGATTGTAATAAACAGTGAATTTTTTGTTGCATTAATTAATTTAATATGAAATAAATAGTCTAGTGTAGCAAGCTCCTTTGTATCAGCATTATGCATTTTATCAAGTATATCAGATATTGTTTCTTCATCTATGTTATTCTCTGCTAATAAAACCTTGCAAACAGCTTGCGATATCACACGTCTGAATTCTAATACATCCTTGTAAGTAATACTTCCTAACGCAAGCATTACTTCAATCATCTGCTTTATTGCTTTATTACAATCCTTAGCAATGTAGTTCCCTGATCCGTGTCGGCTCTCGATAAGGCCCATTCCTCTTAATATACTAATTGCCTCCCTAATAGAACTCCTTCCAATTCCAATTATTTCTGCAATATCGCGTTCTGATGGAATCTTACTTCCCACAACTAACTTTCCATCCTTTATCAGATCAATAATATAATTTATTGCCTTCTGGTATTCCATATCCTTATTTTTCATTGTATAAACCTCTCATAAGCCTATATAAACCCTGCAAAAACAGATGCAAATAATACTGTTAATATACCTGAAACAGCAATGGCAAGTCCACCCATAGCACCCTCAACTTCTCCCATTTCTATAGCCTTAGCTGTTCCAATAGCATGTGAACTAGCACCAAGAGCAAGTCCTTTTGATATAGGCTCATTAATTCTAAACACCTTGCAAATTATTTCCCCAAAAATATTTCCCAAAACACCAGTTATAATTATAACTGCAACTGTAATTGTAACATATCCACCTAATTCTTCTGACACACCCATTCCAATAGCAGTTGTTATAGATTTCGGAAGTAAAGTTACATATTCCGAATGAGACAGATCAAATATTTTTGCTAAAACAAATACAGTTGTAAGACTAGTTAGCACTCCCACAAGCAGTCCAAACAACACAGCCTTATAGTGTTTCTTAAGTAATTGCCATTGCTCATATAATGGAATTGCAAGGCAAACTGTAGCAGGTGTAAGCAAATAACTAATATATTTTGCTCCCTCATTATAAGTTTCATAGTCTACCTTACCAATAGCCAAAACTGCTATAGCCACAACAATAGATACAAGCAAGGGATTAAATATACCTAGCTTAAATTTCTTCTTTAATTCTACCCCAATCATATATGCCACTAAGCTAAGAGTTACTCCTGCAAAAATTGAATTTTGAAATATATCATTCATCCTTCTTACCTGACTTTCTAATAATAATTTGCGATGCCCAACCAGTGGCCACCATAACTGTCAAAATTGTCGCAACTGTAATAATTACAATAGGAATCAAAAATGTACGAAGCGACGACCAGCTTGTCATAAGACCAACACCTGCCGGAATAAACATAACTGGCATAATTTCAATCAGAAACCTTCCTGTATCCTTAACCATATCAAGCTTAATAATGCCTGTCATCAATCCAAAAAACATAATAACCATTCCATATATACTAGCTGGAATTGGTAACGGTAGACACAGCTTTAATATTTCTCCCAAAAATGTAATTCCGAGTATAACCAAAAATTGTTTAATATACTTCATAATAGCAACCTCTTTCTTATTATTTTCTACAAAATAACTCTATATAAAATTCATATAAATTATCAATTTATAATTAATTGCTCTCCGAAGTGGTATGACCACTTTTCACTTCAAATTATTATACCATTAAATGATATATTGTCAAGAACGAAAAAGATGTATCTAAAACGTACAAAAAAGGTGTATCCAAAACGTAAAATACATTCTTAGATACACCTTTTTCATTCTTATAATTAATTATATCTCATAATCCATGCAAAGTCTTAATTCCGTAAATGGTCTAACATATGTATTGGCTACTTCAACGTGTGAAGGATGTGTCTGATAGCCCTTAAGTGCTTCTTCACTTTCAAGTTCACTATCTAGCATTACATCAGCATTCGATGAATCAAGCGGTGCAATAACAATGTTCATACTAACAAGACCAGGTACTATACCAACTAAGCCTTCCAAATTATTCTTCATATTTGCGAGAATTTCCTTTTTCTCATTTTTTTCAATGGAATCCTTTAATTTCCATAAAATAACATGTTTTACCATTTTCTTTTCTCCTTATATATTTTTTCTTTACTTCTTAAAGGTAACATAATAATTCCTCCCCTAGACAGTTAAATTGAATTTCTTTCCAACCTTCTTTTCTTGTTCTGTAACAATAGGCTTATCCGAGTCATCCTCAAGCTGTTTTCTAAGAACAAGACGATTATATATCTCTTCTATTTCTTTTCCTGTATCCTCATTAGAGGCTTCCTTACTTTTTACTTCACTAAGTTTCTGCGAAGCTTCCTTAACATCTAACGAATCATCTGAAACATTCGAATTTTCTTCAACTAATTCCTCTTTCCTTTCTGATGCGTCCTCTACCATAGCATTATTAATCTCATTTTGTGCGTTGCTCTCTTTTGCACGCTCTATAGCTTGCTCTGCCTCGGTAGGCAATTTATCATATGCACCCGATTCTATAAATTCTGCCTCAGCCTCCTGAAAGTTCCTAGTCTTTCCAAGTGCCTGCTGAGCTTTTTTTAATTTCTCACTTAACGGAATATAAGGATCATTGAGCACCTTTTTCAATGATGAAAATTCAACTCCTAGTGATGTCTGTTTAAGTCTTTGTACATCATCCTTAGTTTTACAATTCTTGAGTTTTTCTTCATAAGCTTTCCGCTGCGCCTGTGTCTGTCTATATTCTGATAAGGACTTAGGATCAAAGGAAGCAAGATATTGCTCTTCTTCAGCAGAAAGCTTTTGACCACTACTTATTTTATTATAAATCTCAGTTCTCTTATTACCTTCCTTTTGTTTCTTAAGCTGCTCCTGATATTCATTTAATTGTCTTTGCTCAGGAGTCCAGTTTTCTCTTTTATTCAATTCTTCTTTTGACAAAGCATTGCCAGTATTCTTTTTCTGTTCCCATTTATTGTTAAGCATATCTAGCTTAACAGCATTTTGCACTGTACCAGAAAAAAGCATCATAGAAAACACACCTCCTTAATGCACAAACTTAAAGAATAATTCATTTTATCTCATAGGAAATAAGCCACGACTAAGGCTAAAGAAAGATAGCGAAAAATAGGTATAGTAACCCCATATCTTACAATAGTATTACTTCCTCCCTGAAGTCTTTGTCACTCAATTCCTTTTGAGATATTTACATTATCCGATATTCATTTAACTTTTTCAAGCAGCTTCACGCCAAACACGATTAATTTGGTGCGAAATCTACCTTTTCATTTTGTATATCGGTTTAATCTATTGAAGATATAATACCCCTTTTGCATTATCTTGTCTATTTGCACTTTTAAGTTATTAATAAAAAGTCGAATTGCACATACAATACATATTCACAACAACAATCTCTTACCCATTCTCATCTACTACCTGAAATGTGAAACACACTCCATTCTCTGACGACATTTATTTAAAAAATTACGACATCTGACGATAAGTTACGCCAACTCATCAATCACATCAACATCTCAAAATCACCAGTAAAATCAAGCATTTCCGACACTTTCCAGTCCTTACTTCTCATCCACCACCTGAAACACATAAAACTTCAAATAATAGCTTTCCTCAGCTGCCCAAAGAATTGGATGATCTGGTGACTGCTGCCTAAATTCCACCTGTTTTAATCTCTTATGCACGTTGTTTGCAGCCTGATGAATAGTTTTTGTAAATAACTCATAATCCATAAAATGTGAGCAAGAACAAGTAACCAAATATCCGCCATCCTTAACAAGCTTCATACCTCTTAAATTTATCTCACGATATCCTTTAACCGCGTTTTTTATAGAATTTCTCGACTTAGTAAATGCTGGTGGATCAAGTATTACAACATCATATTTTTTTCCTTCTGCTTCAAGTCTTGGAAGAAGTTCAAAAACATCCTCACATATAAATGACACTCTATCCTCAAGATTATTTAGCTGAGCATTTTCAGTTGCCTGATCAACTGCTAACAAAGACGCATCTACACCAGTAACCTTTGCTGCCCCTGCAATTCCCGCATTAAGTGCAAATGAACCTGTATGTGTGAAGCAATCCAAAACCTCAGCGCCCTTACAAAGCTTATGAATAGAGAGACGATTATATTTCTGATCAAGGAAAAAGCCAGTTTTTTGGCCATCCTTAACATCCACGATATATTTAACACCATTTTCAACAATCTGAACGTTAGTATCAAATTCATCTCCAATAAAGCCTTTTGTTCTAGTCATGCCTTCCTTTTCTCTAACCTTGGCATCACTACGCTCATAAACCCCTCTAATACTAATGCCATCCTCCAAAAGCACTTTTTTCAAAATATCAATAATCTGTAATTTAAGTTTATCAATTCCAAGGGCCAATGACTCAACAACTAAAACATCACTAAACTTATCAACAACAAGTCCTGGCAAGAAATCCGCCTCGCCAAAAATCACTCTGCAGCTGCAAGTATCAACCGTCTTCTTTCTATACTCCCATGCATTTTTTACACGCATAGTAAGAAATTCCTCGTCGATTTCCTGATTAGCATTTCTGCTCATCATTCGAACTGTAATCTTTGATTTACGATTAATAAATCCAACGCCCATAGGGTATCCATCAAAATCTCTAACTACAACTAAATCTCCATCCTGACATCCACCCATTACATTTTGAATTTCGTTGTCATATATCCAAAGGCCACCTTGCTTCAAGCTTCTTCCTTCGCCTTTTTTAAGTACAACAATTCCTTTAACTTCGTTCATATTATCCTCACCTAAATAATTTACTAACTACAATCTGCTCTCCGCTTCTTCTACAGAAGAATAGCCATATAATTTAGCAGTATTATCCATAATTATGTAGGCTAAATTAAGTCCCTTCTGCTTCAAATCAACTATAAATCTGCCGTACAAAACAATAGTATCCTCTGAATAAGTTCCAAGTTCTCCCCTAAGATATGTTTCATATGAAGTATTAAACTCATTATCCTCGTAAGTATGTATACTTCTTGCATTTCCCGCCATCTTAGGATAATCCTTTGCAAAATTCTCCATCCACTCCACTTGAATTTCAATAATCTGTTCTTGAATAGCTTTTCTATAATCATCTCGTACAGGTAAGCTATCAGCCAATTCGGCATATTTTTGTGGAGTAGTTGATTCCATCATTCTTGCATATTTTTCAGTAATAAGATTCCAACCACTTTCTCTAGCCGCAACCAAATCCTTATAATAGCTGGAAAGAAGCTCTAAAGGCCATGCCTGATACTGACTTTTTCTCATTATCGAAAATGTATTCCAGTTATTTTGACACTCTGCTCTTCCGCCTTCATTTTCAACCTTGTCAAACTGCTGCCATTCCTCTTTTACAATTTTATCTACCAAATCATTTTTATTTTCTGTATTTTTCACAATTGAATCCTTTCCTAATGCATCCCTGTAAATATCTTCTTTTTTCACCTCAGATGTAAAGATGCTCTCCTTGCCCTCTTCCGTAACATCCTTCTTAGCTTCAGAAACTCTTGTCTCAATTTGGTTAGCCTTTGCAAGTAACTGTCCACAGTATACATCCAAAAACGTTTCAGTTCCCTCAACTAATTCCATCTCCCGCATAATAGATAAAATAACACCTGCCAACTCCTCAAATAAGCATAATATCTTGTCAGATTTATTCATTTCATAAGGATTATACATACTCTTCCAATACTTAGCCTGGCTCTTTGAAGTAGCAATTTCCTCAAGAATATTCATAGATGTAATGGAAATATTAAGCTTATGAAGCCCTTTAAATCTCCACTTTCCGTATGGAGCATATTTTTTATTTAGCAAATAGAATATCTTCATAGCACTATCCATAGCGTTAGCAACACAAATCATCGCTGTAACACTATCTCTTCTAGCCATCATTCTTCCATAATTATACTGACCATTTTGCGAAAATGTATGTAACTCCTTTGCAAGCTTAGCAAACCATATCTTATCAGGATAATATTTCAAAAGATTTCTTCTTGCTCTCGAAAATGCACCAAATCTATCCATAAAAACAGCACCATTTGTCACCGTAGCAATATCATCCTCATCAAGAGAAAACCACTCCATATCTGTCAAAAGATTATCATCGTCTTTATTACATAATCTCTCAACAACGCTATCACTTGTTCGAAGCAAATCACGATAAAATTCTCGTATAGAATGAACACCATGTCTATCATTTACATTAGAATTGTTCTCATATTCAAATGCAACATGGTTATCAAAATATCTCTTCCCATACTTCTCAATAAGAAGCTTATATTCTTCGTTTAATTTTGCGCCAATCTTCTCATAATCACTGTCATTTAGCCATATGCAAAATCCAACACAATAATCATGATCCTTAGAAATGTCGTCATCAAACCCAAAGCATTCTGAACCCTCACCAACTAAACCAGCTGCAATTCTATCCTCATAATCCTTGAATTTCTCATGAATCATAGGACGTCCATATTCCTCAAAAAAGGCTCTGCAACGTTCCATATGATTATTAAAAATATGGGGATTTTTACTAAATTTCTCAGTAAAGCTGCTTTGCTCGTCCACCATATTAAGCGCTGCAAAATCATCCTGCGTAGCTAATTTTGTATCTGGAACTTCCTGTATATTAGACAAAGCCTCTATATCTGTAGCAGCACTTACTGCAGAATCCATTCCCAAAATAGTACTTGCATCAACATTAGAAGAAATATCCTCCTCTAAAACATTTTCAGGTGAAACATTTTCTTGGGCAATCTCTTCAGAAACTGAATCATTAGAACTACCTGTTAACATTTCCTTAGCCCTATTATATTTACTAACAATAATATCATACGCAGCATTCTTTCCAACACTTGTTTCATGCTGTAGAATAGCCCTCTCGTAATACTCACAAGCCTTAACAAAATCTCCTGCAAAAAACTGCAAATCACCCATTACGCAAAGTGCTGCGCTAAAATGATAATCTCTTCCGCCATCTCTTTCATATATGTTAATTGCCTGAGTAATATAATCAAATGCCATATCAAAATATGCCTGACACATAGGATCTGATATACCACTTCGCTCCATTGTTTCCTTACTAAGTTCTAGCAAGGTTGCAGCCAAATTACTTCTTGTTGTTGCCTGCTCCAAAAATGCACGCTCATTTAAGTCGACAATTGAAAGCGCTCTCTCAAGCATAATTCTAGCATTTTGAAATTCCTTCTTCTCTTCATACAAAAGACTCCAATTATTATACAAGCTTGCATAATTAAAATCTCCTGGAGAAAGCTTGCTATTAAAGAGATTTTCAACCTCCTTAAATGTATCTAGAGATTCATCTAACATATTAAACGCTCTATATGCATTTGCAACATTTAACAATGTAATACCATAATCAACTGTATCCTCTAGGCATAGTTTTTTCATTAAAAGCATAGCCTTATTACAGGCCTCAATTCCCTTTGCCTTATCTCCAGTTTCTCTTGTTAAACCAATCATTTCATTCAACAAGGTAACAGCAGCATAATTATCCTTCTCCTGATATGCCTGCTCAATTTTTGCTGACAAATACTCCTGAATATTCTCTAATGAAGCAACACCAAATAAATTATCATATTCAATTAATACTTTATTTATGTCCATCAATAACCTCCATCATTTCATCCAACCATTGACCTTCAAAATCCTCAACTTGACCAGCATCAACTAACTCTCTAAGCTTCTTGTCCATAGGAATTCTGCAAACCAGCTTAATTCCATATTTATTAGCAATTTCCTCAATATTGCTCTTGCCATAAATAAAATGCTTTTCATTACATTTATCACATACAAAATACGACATATTCTCAACAATTCCAATAATTGGAACACCCATCATAGTCGCCATATTCACAGCCTTTTCCACAATTGTAGAAACCAACTCCTGTGGAGAAGTTACTACAATTATTCCATCAACAGGCAAAGACTGAAATACAGTTAATGGCACATCACCAGTTCCAGGAGGACAATCCACAAACATATAATCTACATCTTCCCACAAAACCTCTGACCAAAACTGCTTAACAGTTCCAGAAATAACAGGTCCCCTCCAAATTACAGGAGTTGTCTCATCATCTAACAAAAAATTAATAGACATCATCTTAATCCCAGTTTTAGATTCGATTGGAAGAAGCATATCATCTACACTCTTTGCCTTTTCCATAACATTAAATGATTTTGGAATGGATGGTCCAGTAATATCAGCATCTAAAATAGCCGTATTATACCCCTTTCTCCTTGCCATTACAGACATCATAGAAGTAACTAAGGATTTTCCAACTCCACCTTTTCCACTAACTACAGCAATAACCTTTTTAATATCAGATTTATCATTATTAACAGCAAATGGATTTCCACTTGCACCTTCTTTTCTATTCGAACAATTCTTACCACAAGTATTACAATTATTAGAACACTCTGAACTCATATATTCCTCCAAAATCACAAACAATAACATAATAAATCAATATATATTATATTGCTTATATTATGCCTTTTCAAGAATAAAGTATACATAATGTTAATTCTATATCTGGATAATTAATGTAATTTCTATTCAAGCAATACTTTATCTTATTCATGAGATATTATATTAAGCTAAATGTCTAACTTCATCATACAATAGGCGTATTTTTTAAAACAAAAAAATGGAACCTCATAAGGTTCCATTTTTTTATATGCTGATTTTACGCATGTCAGCAGTTCATTGTGAAAATGAAAACATCTTCTATATATGCA
>JAQYAV010000087.1 GCA_029338675.1 Lachnospiraceae bacterium | reverse complement strand
TAATTAAGAAAGGTTTATTCTAATCAACTAGAATAAGCTTTTTTTTTTAAATAAAGATATTTTAAAAAAAAAGTCATATTTATATATTATATAAATTTTTTTTAATTAATTATTTTTAAATCAAATTAATTAAAAACCTTATAAAGACAGTTTGTGTGTGATTGTGGATATAAGAATGATAGAGATACAAACGCATCTCTAAACATAAAAAAAGAAGGACTTAGACTACTTACTGTGTAATCTAAATCCTTATAGTAGGCTAGGAACTAGCCAAACTTATACGCTTGTTGACTTTGTGTAAGACACTAAATAACCTTTCGGTTAGGAAGTGCAGTAGAGGTTGAAGCAAGAAGCACCGAAGCTGTAGCTTCATGTGCAGTTCATGCAGTTCAAATATTTTTGTAAAGGAGAACGTTTATGACAAATAGAGAAATTATGAATATAGCTATGCAGCAATCTGCATATGACTTAAATGCAAAGGCTTCTGACTTTCTACAGGATACAAATGTGTTTGTTAATGCAGGGATTGGGCCATTAGCTCGAAAATATTATAAGGAGCCAATTGCCTGTAACCTTGTATCATATGGAAATAACATAGTTGTTTCTGTAAAAGAAGAATACAAAGAAATACTGGAAACATATTTAAGTAAGTTTGAATTCTATCACTGTTTTGAAACTCCTAATATGCATTGGTTAGACAAACGAATGAAAGAACATGGCTACAGAGTGTGCTTTATGGCTGAGTATTTTTTGCCTGATGTAAATCATTTGAAAAGAAAAGAATGTGACTATGTTCTTAAAGTTTTAGAACATGAGAATTTTGAAAATCTGTATCTTTCGGAATGGTCAAATGCATTGTGTGAAGACAGAAAGGAATTAGATGTTCTTGGAGTGGGAGCTTATGATGGCGATAAATTAGTTGGTCTTGCAGCCTGTTCAGCAGACTGTGAAAGTATGTGGCAGATAGGAGTTGATGTTTTGCCGGAGTATCGTAGGCAAGGTGTAGCATCAGCCTTAACAAGCAACCTTGCCATTGAGATAATGAAAAGGGACAAAGTGCCATTTTACTGCTGTGCCTGGTCAAACCTAAAATCTGTAAAAAATGCATTGAGTAGTGGCTTTGTCCCAGGATGGGTAGAAATGACGGTAAAAGCGGCAAGTCTGGTTGATGAGATGAATAAATAGTATTATGCTGACGGATTATTGTTGCACTGTATTATAAATATTAAATATTAAGCAGGCGATAATTACGTTTTTAGGGGTGTTTTTTTATGTGAACTGTGGTATATTGTTGTATCGAGATGAGAGAAATACAGAAGAATTGTGTTATGACAAGCATTCTGCAAACGTTAATTATGAAAAAATAGTTCACTTGTGAGCATTATCACATGGAAATGGGGTGTGACATGATACAGTATTCCAAATTACAAATAGGTTGTATATTAATTGTGCTTTATGTTGCTTTTATATATTTTCGAGAGAGACAGGCGTATGGAATAAAAAAGAAAGAGCGTATGTTTGAACTGTTAATTGGAACAGGGATAATATGCATTGCATTAGATGGAACAACTGCATACACTGTTAATTTTTTGGATACAATATCACCACTAATTAATGGAATTCTTCATGCCTGTTTTCTATCAAGTCTAGATATTATGATATTTGTTATATTTATGTATATTCTTGATATTACATGGGGAATACCGAAAAACAAAAAGCACAGAACACTTATAAAGGTTCCTCTAATTATAAATGTTGCAATTGTAATTTTGTTTACACCACAGCTAGAATACAGAGATGGTGGTTTTACTAATTATTCTATGGGAATATCGGCATATACATGCTATATTATGATATCGATATATATGATAGGAATAGTAGCGGTTCTTTTATCAAGTTGGAAGAATATAGGACATTATAAGCTAATTACCATTGGAACGTGTATAGCTACTTCAATAATTGTAACAATTTATCAAATGTTTCATCCGGAAGCACTTTTGACATGTCTAGTGCCAACCATTGTGATAATAGGCGCGTATCTTAATATGGAAAATCCTGCATTACTTAAACTAAAAGCATATAATCATGAGATGGTTATGGGTTTTGCAACTTTAGTTGAAAACAGAGACGGAAGCACAGGAGGACATATAAAGCGAACTACTACATATGTTGAGATGCTTGCCGAAGAGCTGAAAAACAGAGGATTGTATAAAGAAGAACTGACGAAGGATTATATTAAGAATCTTATTATTGCGGCACCAATGCATGATGTTGGAAAGATTGCCATACCGGATTCCATACTTCAAAAGCCTGGTAAGCTGACAGTTGAAGAGTTTGCTATTATGAAGATTCACGCTGAAAAGGGTGGACAGATAATAGAAGAGACATTTGGACATTTGGGCGATGAAGAATATGAAAAAATGGCATATCAGGTAGCAAGATATCATCATGAAAAATGGAATGGAAAAGGATACCCAGAAGGTCTTACAGGAGAAAATATTCCGCTATGTGCAAGAATTATGGCGGTGGCAGATGTATTTGATGCTGTTTCAGCGAATAGATGCTACAGGGGCGCCATGCCAATTGACCAATGCTTTGGCATTATAGAAAGTGGGATAGGACAGGATTTTGACCCTGTGATTGCTCAGGTGTTTCTTGACATAAAGGATAAGGTTTCGCCGGTAGTTAAAACAATATAAAAAGAAAAATGTTGACAAAGCGGGGACATAAAGGGAAAAACTGGAAAAGCAAAGAGTATATCAAGATATAAGCTTCCAGTAAAATATATTCTTCATACAGTAGGTTCTGTTATACAATGAAAAATTGCAAAAGAAAATGAAAAGTGCTGATTCAGCACTTTTATATTATATCATGTTCTGATAAAAAATTTGTTGGTTTTTCGCTGATTAGATAGATAGTAATAACAATAAAATAACAAAAAAAACAAGGGATATATTTTTATGAAAAGAAATGTTACAACACTTTGCTATATTGAGAAGGATGATGCCTATTTGATGCTGCATCGTGTTAAAAAAGAGAATGATATAAATAAAGATAAATGGGTTGGAATAGGTGGACATTTAGAGGAAGGCGAAACACCAGATGAGTGTCTTCTTAGAGAGGTAAAAGAAGAAACAGGTCTAACCTTACATAGCTATAAGGCAAGAGGTTTTATAACATTTAAGTCAGATGAATGGGGAACAGAGTATATATATCTTTATACAGCAGATGAGTATTCTGGTGAAATGATTGAGTGTAATGAGGGTAATCTTTTGTTTGTTCCTAAGAATAAGGTGAACGATTTGCCTATTTGGGAAGGTGACAAAGTGTTCTTTAGACTTCTTGAGGAACGAGATGATTATTTTTTCTTAGAGTTGAGCTATAAAGGCGAGGCTTTGGTATATCAACAGGTTGATGGATATTTATGGAGATTAAAAAAATGCGCTGATGAAAAATATTTGGATTTTAATAGTAAATTACTTCCTACAGTAGATAAAAATACTATGCTAGGAGTTAGAATTCCAGATATTCGCAAAGAATCAAAGACATTTTCAAAGGAATATGCTTCGAAGGTATTTATAAAACAATTACCACATACTTATCATGAAGAGAATATACTTCATATGTGTATTATTGGAATGTATAAAGACGTAGATATGTGTTTAGAAGACTTGGATAAGTTTTTGCCTTATGTAAATAACTGGGCAGTATGTGATTTCCCACCACCAAAGATTCTTGAAAATGATCTGGATAAAGTGTATGAATATGTTAAAAAATGGATTAAAGATGAACATCCATATAAAGTAAGATATGCAATGGGTCTTTTAATGAGATTTTTCTTAGAGGATAATTTTGATACAAAATATTTTGACTTAGTATTAAATGTATCATCCGACCATTATTACATAAAAATGATGCAGGCCTGGTTTTTTGCAACGGCATTTACTAAACATTTTGATGAAACCTATATGTATGTTAAAAAAAATAATTTTCCAGATTGCATAAAGAAGATGACCACACAAAAGGTTAGAGATAGCCTTTGCATAAGCAAAGAGCAAAAAGCTCTTGTTAATGAAATAATGGCGAGCAACAAGTGATTTATACGATTTTGTGCATTTGGTGAGATTTTTATACAGCTTAACAAGAAATTTTATTTGTTCTACTATATATTTGTGTAGCCTTCAAATAAATTAGTGAATTTCACCAAAACATTGAATATATTTATTATATTTAAGAAAGAGTATATTCATTGATTAAGATAGTACGTTTTGTTATAATTTACTCAGTTAGAAAATGATTTTATTAAATACACATAAGGAGAAATTGAATGAAAGAATATCGTAATGTATTTGCAGAGGTTGGAATTAGTCAGGAAGATATTGACAAGAGATTGAAAGAAGTAATCAACACATTTTTCTTTGATGAAGAAGATAAGGTATACCATTTTGATGGGGATATGGGATATCTTGAGGATACTGGTAATCATGATGCAAGAACAGAGGGTATGTCATATGGTATGATGATGTGTCTTCAGTTAGATATGAAAGAGGACTTTGATAGAATTTGGAAATGGTCAAAGACAAATATGTTCCTTACAGAGGGCGTTAATGAAGGTTATTTTGCTTGGTCATGTAATGTTGATGGAAGCAAGAATTCAGAAGGACCTGCTCCGGATGGTGAAGAGTTTTATGCAATGGCACTTATATTTGCATCGCATAGATGGGGCGATGGCGAAGGAATCTTTAACTATTCAAAAGAAGCTAAAGATATTTTGAGAGCATGTATACATAAGGGCGAAAATGGAAGAGCAGGGCATTCAATGTGGAATAGAGATAATCATCAGATTTTGTTTGTTCCAGGTTGTCCATTTACAGATCCTTCATATCATTTACCACATTTTTATGAATTATTTGCAGAGAATTGTTATGAGGAAGATAAAGAGTTCTGGCTTAAGGCAGTGAAGGCTAGTAGAGATTATTTGGCAATAGCTTGTCATAAGGATACTGGTATGAGTGCTGAATATGCAGAGTTTGATGGAACTCCTGTTCATACACAGTTCGAATGGGGACGTCATGATTATTTCTACAGTGATGCATATCGTACAGTTGCTAATATTGGACTTGATTATGAGTGGTGCAAGGTTGATGTAGGTCAAAGACAGGCAGCTGAGAAGCTTCAGTATTATTTCGCAGTAACTAGAAAAGATGAAGAGTTTATGACTTATGAAATTGATGGTACATTAGTTGATCAGCCAGCCCTTCATCCTGTTGGATTATTGGCAACAATTGCACAGGGAACTCTTGCAATTCCAGAGAAGCTAGATGGAGACAATTTATCCGAGACTGCTCAAATTGCAAAGAATTGGGTTCTTCGTTTCTGGAATGAGCCAATGAGAAAAGGTGACAGAAGATATTACGATAACTGCTTGTATATGTTTGCTTTTCTTGCTTTAAGTGGCAATTATAGAATATACTAATTAAATACATAACATAAAATACATCAGACATGGGATATTATTTTTATGTCTGGTGTATTTTGTTTGAATATGTACTCTATTACGTGGCAATAATATTGAAGATAAAAGTGGGGTTAATAAATTGATATACACTGTAACATTTAATCCAGCATTAGATTATACAATAGCAGTTGACAATTTCCAATTTGGAATGACCAATCGAACAAGTGAAGAAGAAATACTAGTGGGTGGCAAAGGAATCAATGTGTCTGTAGTGCTTAGAAACCTTGGATTTGAAAGCACTGCACTTGGATTTGTTGCAGGCTTTACTGGCGATGAAGTAATAAAACACTTGGAAGAAATTGGAATTAGAAATGGCTTTATTAAGCTTTCAGAGGGCTTTACTAGAATAAATATAAAGATAAGAAATGTTGAAGGCACGGAAATAAACGGAATGGGACCAGTTATTCAGAAGGAAAGTGTAGAGCTTTTAATGAATAGATTGAGAATGTTACAGGAGGGCGATATTCTGTTTCTTTCGGGGAGTATTCCTCCAACTATAGATAGTGGAATATATCAAAGTATTATGGCTATGCTTAAGGATAAGGGAATTACTATTGTGGTGGATGCTGCTAAGGATTTGCTTGTTAAGGTATTGGAATATAAGCCATTTTTAATTAAACCGAATAACCATGAGCTTGGGGAGATTTTTGATGTTAAACTTACGAAGCGAGAGGAAGTGGTACCATATGCAAAGCGTTTGCAGCAGGTTGGTGCACGAAATGTTTTGGTTTCTATGGCAGGTGAAGGGGCAGTATTAGTCGCTGAAAATGGAAATATTTATGAGGCAGCAGCTCCTAAAGGAGAACTTATTAATGGCGTTGGTGCAGGGGACTCTATGGTTGCAGGCTTTATGGCAGGCTGGCTTAACAATAATGATTACCTAGGGGCTTTTCGTATGGGAATAGCGACAGGAAGCGCAAGTGCATTTTCAAAAGGACTTGCAACAAAAGAAAAAGTATATGAAATATTGAAAACAATATTGTAATACACAATTTCATCGATTTTACAATATTATTTTTTTATGGTAGAATAATAGAAATTTTCTAGTTTGGAAAGCAAGCTATAATTCGTTGCTAATATATTTTACGATACGATTTTTACAATATATTGCTAAATGAAATATTAGTAAAAATAGGAGTATATTTTATATAATAAAAATATTGTTCTTATAATAATATATTTAGGAGGATAAATAATGAAGATAATAGTAACTGGTGGTGCTGGTTATATTGGTAGCCACACTTGTGTTGAATTACTTAATGAAGGTTATGATGTTGTAGTTATTGATAATTTATATAATTCTAGTGAGAAGGCTATTGATAGAATCAAAGAAATCACTGGAAAGGATTTAACATTCTACAATGCAGATATTAGATCTTATGAAGATATGAGCAAGATTTTTGCTGCTGAGAAGGCTGATGTAGTAATTCATTTTGCAGGACTTAAGGCAGTAGGTGAGTCTGTAAGAAAACCACTTGAATACTACGAGAATAATATTGCTGGTACTCTTAATTTATGTAAGGCTATGCGTGAGAATGGATGCAAGAATATTATCTTCTCTTCATCAGCAACTGTATATGGAGATCCAGCATTTATACCAATTACAGAGGAATGCCCTAAGGGAGTTTGTACAAATCCATATGGTTGGACAAAGCATATGTTAGAGCAGATTTTGACTGATTTACATACTGCAGATCCAGAATGGAACGTAATTTTACTTAGATACTTTAACCCAATCGGTGCTCATAAGAGTGGATTGATTGGTGAAGATCCTAAGGGAATACCTAACAATTTAGTTCCTTATGTAGCTCAGGTTGCTGTTGGCAAATTAAAATGTGTAGGCGTATTTGGAAATGACTATGACACTCCAGATGGAACAGGCGTAAGAGATTACATCCATGTTGTTGACTTAGCTGTTGGACATGTTAAAGCAATTAACAAGATTAAAGAAAATCCTGGTGTTAAGGTATACAATCTTGGTACAGGAAATGGATACAGTGTTTTAGATGTAATCAAGGCATTTAGTAAGGCTTGTGGCAAGGATTTACCATATGAGATAAAGGAGAGAAGAGCTGGAGACATTGCGACATGTTATGCAGATGCTAAGCTTGCCAAGGAAGAACTTGGTTGGGAGGCACAGTATGGTATTGATGAAATGTGTCAGGATTCTTGGAGATGGCAGTCGAATAATCCGAATGGCTATGGCGATAATTAGATAAAATAATAAGCAATCACGTATCTGTTTTTAACGGGTATGTGATTGCTTTTTTGATTATTTACAATTATTTACACAAGGGGCATTCGTGTCAAATGCAGAGTTAAATGCATAGATATTTTTCTCATCAAGCTTATCTTGAACAAGTCTTAAACATTCTGCAAAACGTTGGAAATGCACTATTTCTCTTGCTCTTAGGAATTTGAGAGGTTCATATACATCTGGATAGTCCTTGCATAATCTAAGAAGATTATCATAAGTAGAACGAGCTTTTTGCTCCGCTGCTAAATCTTCGTAAAGATCTGTTATAGGATCACCTTTGCTTTGATATTCGCAGGCATTATAAGGAATACCGCCTGCTGCCTGAGGCCATATTCCAAGTGTATGATCAACATAGTATTTATCAAAACCAGAGGCTTTGATTTCTTCAAGGGATAAATCCTTTGTTAGCTGATATATAATTGCGCCTACTATTTCTAAATGACCAAGCTCTTCCGTTCCAATATCATTTAATGTTGCAACTGCTTCTTTATATGGCATGGCATAACGTTGAGATAGATAACGCATCGATGCAGCAAGTTCTCCATCAGGTCCCCCAAACTGGCTGATAATTGCTTGCGCCAGCTTAGCGTTAGTTTCTTTTATATTTACAGGACATTGAAGTCTTTTCTCATATACCCACATTATTTTTCACACTCCTTTTCCCAAGGCCATGGCATATTAACCCAAGACCAATAATTATCAACAGATACATCGTATCTACATATAGGACCATATTTTTCTGTATACTTATATATTGCTTCTTGGCGTAATTCTTTGAATTTCTGATATTCATTTAGTGCGTTTTGGCAAGTAGGATGAGTGTTTAGATAAAGAGTAATATCGTCAAGCATAAATGACATCTCATTAATATCGTTAAATAACTCTTTTTTAGATGATGAAACCATTACATTCGCCCCCTTGATCCACAGAATATAAGATTTAAGCATGGAAAGGCAGTGCCTTCTTTAAGTGCGACTGCTGGACAATATAGTTCATCAAAGGTTTGGACTTTGAAATATCCATAAGCCAGCATTTTTTGTTTCTTTGGTGTCTCTATATTATTTTCACTAGGAATGCATTGATTTTTTTGAATATTAGAAGGGACGCAGTTCATTGTTTGATTACATCTGTTAAATGAATTGCGTCCATATTGTCTGTATGAGTCCAACACCATACCTCCACAAAAAAGTTGATATATTTTATAGTATGAATATTGGATAGAAGTGTTACAAAATAAGAAATGTCTTGCTATTTTTCTTCGTAGAATATTTTTGTTTCGTTTACAATGTTATACTTACCATTGTTGTAATTAACAATAATAACATTGCAGTTTTTTTGAAGACCACCAGACCAAAACATTGATATGTCGTGCTGTTTTATATAACTCATAATAGCCTTGTTGAGTGCACCATGAGCGACAATCATAATACGTTCGTACTTATCTGCAAGAGGTTCTATTTTATCTTTCATAAAATCTGTTGCACGTTCAATAAGATGTTCAAGAGTTTCACCGTTTTTATCAGCAACAAACAATTCTGGATGCTTAAAAAAATGCTGAAATGTCGTTGACTCATCATTAAACAAATCGTTGAAGCATTGTCCTTCGTAATCTCCGAAATTCAGTTCTCTTATTCTATCGTCAGTTTCGATTTCAATATCTCGGTTACCTCTGATTAATGAGGCGGTTTCGTATGCTCTTTTTAATGGACTTGAAAAAATCTTATTTATAGTAACGTTCGCAAGATTCCTTCCAGTTTCAATGGCAAGAGCTCGGCCGAATTCATTAAGCTCTATATCGGCTGTACCTTGAAGCCTTTTTTCTTTGTTCCACACAGTTTCACCGTGTCTTACAATATATATTTCCATAAGTTCCTCCTGAAAATGCATTAAATATTTTCAATTTGCCAATCAATAGGCTCGATATTATTTGCTTTTAAAAATTCGTTTGTTTGGCTAAAATGCTTACAACCAAAGAAACCTCTGTATGCAGAAAGTGGAGATGGATGTGGAGCATTCAAAATAAGATGTTTTTTATTGTTAAGCATGGCGGCTTTCTTTTGTGCGAAGCTTCCCCATAGAAGAAAAACAATAGGTCTGTCCTGCTCATTTACTGCTCGTATTGCTGCATCTGTAAATTGTTCCCAACCTTTGTTCTGATGAGAAGCAGCCTGATGTGCGCGAACAGTTAATACTGAGTTTAACATTAATACACCCTGCTTTGCCCACTTTTCCAAGTAGCCATTATTAGGAATGTAACAACCCAAATCATCCTGAAGCTCTTTGTATATATTTACAAGTGATGGTGGGATATCAACTCCTGGCCTTACTGAAAAACAAAGTCCATGAGCTTGACCATCGTTATGATATGGGTCTTGTCCGATAATAACACATTTTACTTTGCTAAGTGGAGTAAGATGAAAAGCATTAAATATTTCATCACCAGGTGGAAATATAGTTTTTGTTGCATATTCCTGTCCAATAAAGTTAAATAATTTTCTGTAATAATCTTTTTTTAACTCAGGGGCTAATGCATTAGCCCAGTCATTCGTAATTGGTGGCATAATATATCTCCTTTTGCTTCGAAACATCAAAGATATTTTACATCCTTGGTTTAATAAAATGTAGTATATCATATTATTGTATCTATGTGTAAAAAATAATAGATATAGGGAAGGTGTTTCTTAAGCATTTATAAAGATAGTATATCTTAAACATTTTGTATGCTGGACAAAATAATGCGTGGAATACTGATAAAAAATACAAAGATTGTATATAGAAAAAAATACAAATATTATTTGTTGACACTTATTGGTAGATGTGTTAAGGTATTTTTATATAAATGCAACGAAAAGGAGCAGTAGAAAGCTGGAAGATCAAAGAGAGCTGTCGGTTGGTGTGAGACAGTATTGGATAGTTTTTGAACTCGCCTTAGAGCAGCCAGTTGAACGGTGTTAATCATCAGTAGACATGGACGGGAGCTGACCGTTATATCAGAAGGATATACGACTTTTAAGTCCGTATCTGTAAGAGGGCATACATTTTGTATGAATTAGAGTGGTACCGCGTATAACTTGCGTCTCTAACTGTAGGGGCACAGGTTTATTTTTTTGTATAAGGGTACACAATAATTTGACCGTAATATGCAGAACAATATCCTAAACTATTGTAGCTAGCCTGATTTGAATATTTCAGATAATTAGGCAATAAGATATTATGGGAGGAATCACTATGAAGAATTATGAACATTACAAGCGTGGTTATTATATGCCACCAACAATGAGTACTAAGTGGGTAACAAAAGAATACGTTGACAAAGCACCAGCATGGTGTAGTGTTGATTTACGTGATGGTAATCAGGCACTTATTGTTCCAATGAGCCTTGATGAGAAGATTGAGTTTTTTAAGGAACTCGTTAGAATTGGTTTCAAGGAGATTGAGGTAGGTTTCCCTGCAGCCTCTGAAACAGAATATACATTTTGTAGAACATTAATTGAAGATAATCTTATTCCTGATGATGTAACAATTCAGGTTCTTACTCAGGCTAGAGAGCATATAATTAAGAAGACTTTCGAAGCTGTTCAGGGTGCTAAGAATGTTGTGATTCATTTATATAATTCAACTTCTTATGCACAAAGAACACAGGTGTTCAAGAGGTCAAAAGAAGAAATACTTAAGATTGCAACTGACGGTGCAAAGCTGCTTAACGATATGTCAGCAGAGTATAAGGTTGATTATCAGTTTGAGTATTCACCAGAGAGCTTTACTGGAACAGAGGTTGAATATGCTCTTGAAGTATGTAACGCAGTAATTGATGAGTGGAAGCCGACTGCTGATAAAAAGGTAATTATCAATTTACCGGCAACTGTTGAGATGTCATTGCCACACGTTTATGCTAGTCAGATAGAATATATGTGTGAAAATCTTCACAATAGAGAGAATGTTATAGTATCACTTCATCCACATAACGACAGAGGATGTGGTGTTGCAGATGCTGAACTTGGCTTACTTGCAGGTGCAGATAGAATTGAAGGAACATTGTTTGGTAACGGAGAGAGAACAGGTAATGTTGACATAATTACACTTGCACTTAATATGTTTACACACGGCGTAGATCCAAAGCTTGACCTTTCTGATATTCCTAAGATTACAGAGATATATGAAAGACTTACAAGAATGCATGTGTACGAGAGATCACCATATACTGGTAAGCTTGTATTTGCAGCATTCTCTGGTTCGCATCAGGATGCAATTGCAAAGGGTATGAAGTGTCGTGAAGCTAACAATGATGGAATGTGGACAGTGCCATATCTTCCTCTTAATCCTGAAGATGTTGGTAGAGAATATGATGGAGATGTTATTAGAATAAATAGTCAGTCAGGCAAGGGTGGTATTGGATTTTTACTTGAACAAAAATATGGATTTAATCTCCCTGCTAAGATGAGAGAGGATCTTGGTTACACAGTTAAAGGTGTATCTGATCATTTACACAAAGAGCTTTCACCTAAAGAAGTACTTGATATATTCCAGGATGAATATGTTAATAAATCAGATGTTATAGCCCTTAAAGAATGCCACTTTAAGCAGGAAAATGGTATCGAAGCTGAAGTAAGTATTGATGTAAATGGTATTGCAAAAGTATATCATGGCCATGGAAATGGACGTCTTGATGCAGTAAGTAACGCAATTATGAAGCACTTTGATATCAGATTTTCACTTGTTACATACGAAGAACATGCATTACAGGTAGGCTCAAACTCTCAGGCGTGTGCATATGTTGGAATTGAAGTTGAAGGTAGCAGCAGCATTGTATGGGGTGCTGGAATTAAGACTGATATTATTGATGCGTCAGTATATGCTTTGATTAGTGCATTAAACAGAACACATAAGATTGAAAAATAAATTGTTGGGGCTTTGTATTATAAATATTAATGCAAAATACAAGAACTTTATGCAAATCTAAAAAAGTGTTAAATGCAAAAGTTTTACTTAAATATAAAAAAATAAGTAAAAAAAAGCTTTATGTAAATATAAAAAATAATCAAAATATAAAAGCTTTATGTAAATAAAAAAATAATCAAAATATAAAAGCTTTATGTAAAAATAAAAGCTTTATGTAAATATAAAAAATAAGTAAAATTTAATAGCTATACATAAATGCTATTGGAATTGATGACAAGTTTGTAACTTGTAATAAGACTTTTTATTGGCAGTATTATTTTTGGCCACAAAATAATATAATAGAAGGTGTATTATGAAATATTCGTAGTACACCTTTTTTTATATATAAAAAGAATAAAACAAGAACATGTGTGGCAGATGCTATATTGAAATATCTATGAACGAAAGAATCGTAAAACACAATATACAGTATGTGAAAAGCTTTATTTATAGCATAAAACACATGATATGCTATGGCGAATATGACCATTTTTTTGTTGATTATAGTTGTATTATGAAAATTGATGTGATAAACTATTCTATATATGTATGTAGTATTATTGAAGTATGTATTTAGATATATTTGTGAGCAGATAATGCGAACTTGTTATTTGAAGCTTGAAGATAACGTATGTAGTGTACGTCAGGCCTAGGAGGTTATTACATGATTTTTGTAAAGTCGGAAGACTTGAAGTATGGAATGCGCTTAGCAAAACCAATATATAATAAATCAGGAGTATTACTATATGAGCGTAATACTAGACTTACACTTCAGGGTATTGAGAGTGTTAAGAATTTTGGCCTTCTTGGATTATATATATTAGAGCCAGCAGAACCAGTTCCACCTATGACTGAGGAGGATTTGGATTTTGAGAGATTTCAGACAATGGCTGTTTTTAGTATAAGACAGGAGTTGGACAATATCATTGCAGGTAAGAATCCTGCTAATCTTGGAAGATTAGTTAATGCAATAGCTGTTAATTATGGCAGATTAGATCACAAGATTACATTTACACAGAACCTTAGAAGTACAACTGATTATATTTATAAGCACGTGATTAATACAGCGATATTATGTGCTCTTATTTCTGCGCAATTAAATTATTCACCTTCTGAGCAGGAAGAATTGATTACAGCTGCATTACTTCATGACATAGGTAAGCTTCTTTTACCAGGAAGAGTAAGAGAAAAGTATGATGATTATGATACTAACGATTTGATAATTGTTAAGAAATTCCAAAGTGATGGTCTTGGATTGATTAGACCAGAGATTGGAATTGAGAGTGGTGTTAGACGAATTGTTGCTCAGATTCACAAGATGGAGTATGGTGATTCTAGAGATGATGCTGATAAGATACTTAAGAGTGCTAAGGTATTAAAGGTTGCTAATCTTTTTGATACAATGACTAGTATGAAACTTAGTGAAGAAAGTACTTCTGAGATTGCAGCAATTAAGTATCTTATTCTTAATAAAGATGAGTTTGATGAGACAATTGTTGGCGCCCTTATAAAAAGTATTAATATTTTAACACCAGGAGTATGTATAGAATTGACTAACCATGAAAAAGGCTTAGTTATTTCAGAGAATAAAGAGAATGTTTTGCGCCCGGTAATATTAGGTTTTTCTACCAACAAAATATATGATTTGAGCAATAATGGGGTATATAGACGTTTCCAGATAGTTGACATAATGAAGACGATGGATAACAGAATTAAGGTCGATAAAGAAAGATTGCTTGAATATATGAACAAGCGATAATTGTATTACAATTGTCGCTTTAATTTTTATATATATGATTTTATACATACAATATATTTAATTAATGTGAAATGTATTGAGAAAGAATAGTGAGTTTATTCAGTGTAAAAACAAAATATTCTGAGAGGGGATGGTTATTTTGTCTAATAATTTTGAAGAAACACAGGAATTCCTTGAGAAAGCATTAGAGAAAGTAAGAGAAAGAGATACTCTTCAAAACGATATAAGCAGTATGAAGTCTCAACAAAAGAAGCTTGAGCGAAGGATTTCTGTTGAAGAAAAGAAGATTGCTGATGAAATAAATACAACTATACGAAAAAGAAGGCTTGAGATAGAAGGAAGCTATGATGATAGATTAGAAGAAAATCGTACAAGAAAGAAAACAGTTGCAAACAATAGAAACAAAAAGAAAAATCAACGTATTAATAAACGTATTGAAGAAGAAACAAAGGATGTACGATCTGATAATCGTCGACTAGAGAACGAAATGAAGTTGTTGCTAAAGAAAAATAGAACGCCTTCATTTTGCAAATCGAAGCTTTTTTTCATTATGTTTAATCCTAAGGGCTTAGATGAAATAATTGCTATGCTTGTTGCGTTTACAATATATTTTGCTGGCATTCCAGCGGGTGTTATGCTTTTGTTCAAGAATTTATTATTAAAAGATAATAAAAGTACGCCTATATGGAGTGTAGTGATTGTATGTGTTATGGTAATTATTCAATTGGTTATTTACTTTGCTATTTTTAGTGCAACAAAATCACAGCATAAAGATGTAATAGACCAAGCCAGAAGCATTCGTGATAAGATGAAGGCCAACAAAAGACAGATTAATGCAATAAAAAGCTCAATTCATAAGGACAATGATGAAAAACAATACAACCTAGATGCCTATGATGACAAACTTGATAAATTAAACAAAGAGGCAGAACAGCTAGGTCAGGAGAAACAGGAAGCACTTTCGCTTTTTGAAAATGAAACTAAACAAGTAATTATTGATGAGATAAATGGAAGACGCCTTCAGGCAGTAGAAGACATGAAGGCAGAAAAACAAAACTTTGAATATAATATTACGGGATTGGAAGCTCAGTATAATGAGAAATGCCAAATCATATCACAAAATTTTGCTGCAGTTATTGGTGAAGATATGTGTAAAGCGGATAAAATTTCTTCACTTATTTCATTGATGGAAGAAGGACAAGCCAATTCTGTAACTGAAGCCATTGCATTGGTAAAAAAATAAAACCTTATATCTTAAGAAACATAATCAATAGCATATATAATGGCATTGGCAATATAATCAGATAAAGTCATAACCGTATTAAGCCTTGTGCTCTGAAGGAGTGCAGGGCTTTTTCCGGCTATATTAACAATTCCGGTTATAGATATATCACCGACGGGAGGAAGATTTTTGTTAACCCCTTTGCCTGGTGAAATTGGACAATTGCTTACAGTGATATATCCAATATGACTTTTATCACCAAGTGAAGCATCCACAGCAACTATAAAAGGATTATCTATTTCTTTATGAATATTGTAAATAACGTTACTTAAATTGAGTGCATGGACTGGCTTTTCTAAGCTCCCATAAACGATACAGTTGCAATTAGATGCAATTAAGCTTCGCCCAACTAAAGGCCCAAGACAGTCACCAGTTGCACGATCTGTTCCAATACAAAGAACAACCACATTTTTATTTTCTATTTTTTCTTTGCGAAATAGTTCAGAAATATAATCTCCAATAAGTGTATAAGAAATAGAGTTATTAACGTTAAAATATTCTGTTTTACATTTTGAAAAAAGAAAACTGCTCATAGTTCACCTCATAAAGTATTTAATACTAATCTATGCAGTGAGTATTGACATGTTGTGCATAAGTTAAACAAAATTAATATAAAAAAGATTTATTGAAATAAGTCGAAGAATAAAAAAGAAAATATTAATATGCGATATTAAATCAGATTTATACGACACCTTTTGACTATAAAAATAAAAACAAAATGATAGTCTTGTATTAAATAAAATCGAAGGGTGGATTGTATATGATAGAAATTATATATGATAAGGACAAGATAGAAAAAACTGAACAAAATAAAGATACAAATGAAAATGAGATAAGTATTGGACTTAAACTACCTAAAAATATTAGACAAGTAGGAGCTCCAGCCTCAAATAAAAGAATATACATAGAAGACTATGTAGTTACATACTTAAATTATATTGCAAGACCAGGAAGCACTCAGGCTAGAGGTGCGATTCTTTTAGGTGAAGTAAAGAAATCAGATCTTGGAAATGTTATCTTTATAAGTGGAGCAGTAGATGCTCAAAACATCGAATTTGATATGGAAGAGAGCGAGTTTACCCAAGAGGCATGGAGTGCAATATATGAACAGGTAAAAGAATACTTTCCAAGCTTATCTGTAGTTGGCTGGTTTTTGTCAAGAATGGGATTTTCAACTGCAATAAATGATAAAATAGAAAAAATGCATATTGATAATTTTCCTGGAAGAGACAAGGTATTATTTGTTTCGGATTCTCTTGAAGGAGAAGATGCATTTTATATGTACGAAAGAGGACAACTTCTTAAACAAAAGGGATATTATATTTACTACTCAAAAAATGAAGCTATGCAAAATTACATAGTAAGTAGAAGAACTAACTTGCAGGAAGAAAAAACCGAAATACAAAGAAAAGATGAAGAACTAATTAAAAAATACCGAAGTAAAACAAAAAGTAATGTAGATGAGAGTAAAAATAATAATAACAGCTTGCTGTACGCAGCCAGCGCAATATTTGCATTGGGAATAATTACAATGGGAGTATCTATTGTAAATAGCCACGACAAAATGAAAGACATGGAAGTAACAATAAATAGACTTGAATTAACAGCTGAACAAGACGTAACAGAAAATACTCCTGCAATGTATCAGGATGATGATTTTTCAAAGGAATATGCTACGCCGACAAATCAAAATAACAATTCAGATAACGAAAACATTAACGAATTAATTGATACAAATAACCAGAATAATGCCTTAAACAAAGAAGATAGCTTTAATGGCGCAAATAATAATTATCAAGAAAAAAACATAAATGGTGAAATAAAACCTAAAGAATCAAATCAACAAAATATAAATCAAACATTAAATCAACAAAATAGAAAAGCTTCAAAAGACGATAATATTACAAAAGAACAATATCTTCCGGCAATATCAAGTGGTAATCCAACGTACTATACAATAAAGAAAGGAGACTCTCTTACGACAATAGCATATGAATTTTATGGAGATATCGTATATGCAAAAGAGATAGCAAAAGCAAATAAAATAAACATTAATGATGAAATATATGAAGGAGAAGAAATAATTCTTCCTGATGTAAATTGAATAAATATTTTTTGCGCAGTAGTCAACAAAAAGATAGCTAATTTAGAAAATGAAATGTATGTGACAATAAAAATAAAGGGCATGCAAATACAAAATAAAGTGTATGACATAAAAAAATAAAGTATATGCCGCTATAAAATAAATTGTATGCCACTACAAAATAAATTGTATGCCATGACAAAATAAAAAGTATATTACTGTAAACATAAAAGATATGTTACAGGAAACATAAAAGATATGTTACTGGAAACATATAATTTATATGGATAGAAAACTCGGTTCGTGATATGATATAATGATAGATAAAAGTAAAATAAACAAATAGGTGATGAAATGAGAAAAAAAGAGGATATAGACAACTCACAAGAGGATAATGTAATATATGTTGATGCGCCAGAGGAAGCAGCAGAAAATAACGCAAGAATACAACGAGAAGCAAAACGACGCAAAAACTTAGTTAAGCTAGCAATGCTTATATTCATTTTGATAATTGCAGGAGGACTATATATATTTGTCAATAAGGAATACAGAGGATATAGAGTATCTGTAAGTAATATGATAGATTATGAAAATAGTGCTAATTATGTGAAGTTTTGTGACAACTTATTAAAATACACTCCAGATGGAGTGTCGTACATAAATAGTAATGGCGCTGCAGTTTGGTCGGCGGGTATTAATATGAGCTCACCCATCGTAGAAGTAAGTGGAAATTATGCTGTTATTGCAGACTTAGGTGGCAATACTGTTTCTGTATTTAATCATGAGGGACAGGTTACAACAGTTACAATGCCATACATAATATGTGATGTTGATATTGCTTCACAGGGCGCATTTGCCGTAGTTCTTGAAAGTGATGAAACGAATTACATCAATATGTATAACAAAAAAGGCGAGATAATATATGAGATGCAGACAACCATAAACAAGAGCGGATATCCGCTAGATATAACTATCTCAGACGATGCAAAAAAATTATTTACATCCTACCTAAATATTAAAGATAATTCAGTAAAGAATAATCTTGCTGCATATAACTTTGGTGAAGTAGGACAAAATTCAAATGCAGATCGTCTTGTTGGCGGATATAATATAGAAGATGAAATAGTATCAAAAGTAGAATTCCTTGAAAATAATATAGTTGTTGCATTTGGAACACAGTCAATTACTTTATATGACATGAAAGAAAAGCCTAGTGTAAAACAAAATATTAAATTAGGCAAAGAAATATTAAGTATATTTTATTGTGAAGATTATTTTGGATACATAGAACCAATAGGTGATGCTGAAGATACGCAAGAATATAACGTGAAAGCATATAATAAAAAAGGACGAGAAATATATACTAAAAAAATCAACTTCAAATATGATAACCTATATGCAACTTCTGACGAATTGATTATATCGGGAGAAAATCATTGTTGTATTATACGTAAAAATGGAACATTTAAATATAATGGTATTTTATCTGGAAATATAAAGAGCGTCGTATCAAGTGGAAAGAATAATGAGTACATTGTGGTGTACGACAATAAGACGGAAAAAATTAAATTAAAAACAGGGTATACGAATAATAATATAGCTTCGCCTGAGGAAGAAACTAATTTTGATGATGCAAATGTTGAAGATAACAAAACAAATGATATTCAAGGTACAAAAAATATTGATTCGACAGAACCAGAGAATTCAAATGCTTCTAAAACTTCTACTACAGAAGAAAATACAAATAATACTACAACTTCAAATGAATCAGAAGAAACAAATAATTCAGAAAATAATACAGACGAAGAAAAAACAAATGAAGCTGTAGCAGATAACGAAACAACGTCAGATAATACGGATGATTTAACAGAATCTAATGATGCTTCTGGTGAGTAGGTGCATTTTAATATAATTTATAATAAAGCTGCATGTAATATTAAAAACAAAATAATAAAGATAAACCAAAAGAAAAAGAAATAGGAGAAAAAATGGATTTACAATTTACAATATTGTTAGGGGTTCTCATAATTTTTATTTTAATTGGATACATTCGAGGTTTAATTAAATCAATAATAAAAGTCGTTTTAACAATTTTAACATTTATAATTGCATATAGCTCATTGCCATTAGCTAGTCAAATAATAATCGACCAAACAGAAATCGACGACAAAATTGAGATAGTAATACTAGATAAAATAAAAACAGAAACTAAAAACGCTTTTACTAAGGCGGGCAAGGATAATAGTTCTGAAATAAATAAGTACTTAGATGATGCTGAAATAAACCTTTCAGATAAAGATGTAGATAAGTTTATTAATGAAAATATCACACCTAATAGAAATCAGCAAATGGAAATAATCGAAAGTATAAGTATGCCAGAATTCATGAAGAAAAATTTAATTGAAAAGAATTCAAAGGAATTCATGAAAAAAATCGGGGCAAATAATTTCTATGAATACATTGCTAAGTATATTTCACAAATTATTGTAAAAATAGTAGCATTTATAGTTATTTTTGCGTTTTTATCTGTTATTTCAATGATAATATATTTCGCTGCAGGAGGTTTAGCTAAACTTCCTATTTTGCATGGCGTGGATAAAATAGCAGGTGCTGTATTTGGAATGGTAGAAGGACTCATTGTTTGTGTAATATTAATTTTGGTATTTGATTGTGCTACTAGCGTTATGATCAATGTTGAGGAAGTTAAGAAAAACAACGAAAAAACAATAGTAGAAAAAATATGCCAGCAGGATATGGTAGAAGATGTAATAAATAAGATAATAAGGATAGAGTAATAGAATTATAATATTAAATATGATATGGCTATATTCATAATATAGATAAAAGTGAACTGTTCAAAAATAATTAGGATTAAATATGGATTAAATATGGGTCAATATTTTTTAAAATATTTTAAAAAGGTATTGACTTCTAAAAAACATAGTGGTATATTAAACAAGCTGTCGCTAAAAACATATATTGATTGACACACGACAGTAAAAATAAATAAAAAAGTTGTTGACAAACAAACAGCTTTTTGATATTATGAGTGAGTTGTCGCTAATGACAACGAACAAAGAACTTTGACATATTAATAACATGACAACCCTGAAAATTCTTTAAGAGATTTTCAAGGATTTAGAAAATCCTATTCCAAGAATGGAAACACAAAACAGTAGATAGGATCTTAGTTATAAGCTAGAGTTTATAATGAGATTCGGATCAAGAACTTTTTAATGAG
>JAQYAV010000086.1 GCA_029338675.1 Lachnospiraceae bacterium | reverse complement strand
GAAGACGAACAAATAATAAAAGACATTAACGAAGCCAACCCCGATTTTATCTGGGTCGGCCTTGGCGCACCTAAGCAGGAAATCTGGATGGCCGCCCACGAGAACAAAGTCAATGGGCTCATGATAGGTGTCGGCGCTGCTTTTGACTACGAGAGCGGCAACATAAAGCGCGCCCCAAAGTGGATGCAGAAGCTGAATCTCGAATGGCTCTACAGACTTCTGCAGGACCCAAAGCGCCTGCTCCCGCGCTACGTCAAGACGAACTCCAAGTTCTTAATATGGAAGTATAAGGATGGGAGGAAGTAAAGCATGAACCGTGCAGTAATAGTATGTGGTGCGAAAATAATTTTGCATTAAAAAAGAATTATGAATTATTAATTAGATCCTGTTACTGCTCAGTGAATGTGTGAGTGTGAATATGACAGATGTGGGGCTTGATAAGCGGTCACCGCGGAGCGAAGTAATCCAAGGAAGAATACAGACATTTATAAATTCTCAAGAGTCTCAGTAGTCATAATGACAACAGGTTTTTTATCCCGAACTAAAGAACTTAAAATTGAACGAACTATAAAACTTAAATGGGGATGCTGAAAGATGTTATTTAATTCGTTTGCGTTTGCAGTATTTTTGCCTATAGTTTTTATTTTATATTGGCTGTTGCCACATAAAGTAAGATGGATACTTATGCTGGTTGCTAGCTACTACTTTTACATGAGTTGGAATGCAAAGTATGTATTTCTTATTTTGTTTACAACAATTATCTCATATGTGGCGGCTATACTTCTTGAAAAGACTGAAAGAATAAGAAGCAAAAAGTGGATATTATTCGGAACGGCAGTGGTGTGTCTAGGAGCACTGTTCTTTTTCAAGTATTTCAATTTTGTAATTGAATCTGTAACAGCAGTATTCAGGTTGTTTTCGATTCAAATGAATCCGGTAGTGCTTAATTTATTGCTGCCGGTAGGTATTTCATTTTACACATTTCAAACATTAAGTTATGTGATTGATGTATATAAAGGAAACGTGAAAGCAGAACATCATTTTGGATATTATGCTACTTTTATATCATTCTTTCCACAGCTGGTTGCAGGTCCTATTGAAAGAACTAATAATTTATTACCACAGATAAAGGCAGAACATAAGTTCAATTATGATCAGGCTACATATGGATTAAAACTTATGGCATGGGGATATTTCAAAAAGATTGTTATTGCAGATACGTTATCTCAATTTGTAAGTAAAGTATATGATTCGCCCCAAGGATTTTCTGGGTTTGCGCTTGTTCTTGCTACTGTATTTTTTACTTTGCAGATTTATTGTGACTTTTCAGGATATTCGGATATCGCTATAGGAACAGCGAAGTTACTTGGAATAAACCTGATGACGAATTTTAATAGTCCTTATTTTTCACAAAGCATAAAAGAATTTTGGAGTAGGTGGCATATTTCTCTTTCTACATGGTTTAGAGATTATGTTTATATTCCATTGGGTGGCAACCGCGTGGGAAAAATAAGGCATGCAGTTAATTTGCTTATTACATTCTTGGTTAGTGGATTATGGCATGGTGCAAACTGGACTTTTGTAATTTGGGGTGGCATTCATGGATTGGCTCAAGTTATTGAGAATGCTATTGTGCCGAAGAATTTATTAAAAGAGAAAAGCAAAGGATGCATGTGGATAATAAGAGTATTATTTGTCTTTGCATTTGTCTCCTTTGCATGGATTTTCTTCGTTTCAAATTCATTAGGAGATGCTATGTATGTTATTGGGCATATGTTTACAGGCATTGCATCGCCTATATCTTATTTGAAAAAGGGCTTTACAGATATCGGTATGGGAAAAGAGGAATTAATTAAGGAGTGCTTATTGATTCTTATTTTGGCTATCTATGATTATTTCTCTTTGTCAAGAGATGTAATAGATAGAATAAGCAAGAAAAAGACTATTATTCGCTGGATTGTATATATTTGTTTCGGATTAATTGTTGTATTTCTTTCGCAGAAAGGAGTAGCAGCTGAATTTGTGTATTTTCAGTTCTAAATCATTATGAAAAGATTTTTTTGCAAGCTTATAATGTTTACGGTGACTATATCTATAATTACTTTGGCTGTTAATTATTTATTCATCAAGATGGATAAGAGTAATCCGAATGGCACAAATAAATTTGATAATATTCCTAATACTTTGGATGTGTGCAATTTTGGCTCATCACATGGATTATTTGGTTTTAACTATGCAGACATTCAACGTAATGGATATACATGTTTTAATTTTGGTCTTGTATCACAGAGCATATCATATGACTATAGATTGATGCAGCAGTACGGTAATCATATCGTTGAGGGTACAATTGTCTTTATTCCGATTTCATACTTTTCACTTTTTGGAAAAGATGAAGAAGATTATGAGGATTTCGAATCAAAAAACCAAAGATATTATTTGATTTTACCTCCGGAGTTAATAAAAAATTATGATGTCAAGGCAAACATTTATGCTAAATATCTTCCTGCGATAGGTGTGGATACAGCTACTCTTATAAAAGTATTAATTGGAAAAAAATTAGCTGCAGATAATAATGAAAATAATCAAGTGATTGTTGCTTCAGATATTGATGTCTCAGAGGATGCTAGAGCAGCATTTGAAAGACATATAGAAAAAAATAAATTGGATGACAACGGAAATAGAATTTTGAATCAACAGGAACTTGATGCGTTATATGATTTAATAGAATATTGTCAAGATAAAGGTGCAGTGCCAATACTGGTGACTACGCCTTATTTGTCTGAATATACTGATGAAGTTAAGAAAGCTGCACCTGATTTTTATGATGAGTTTTATTCTGTCATTGATGCTGTAATAAAATCTTCTGGAGTAGATTACTATGATTATGCTTTTGATGAGAGGTTTTCGCACAGCTATGACTTGTTTATGAATGCTGATCATTTAAACAAAGAGGGGGCCCGACAATTTACGAATATACTGATGGAAGAGGTCGTTGGTAAGTATAATTAAGTATTTGGCAACCCAAGGGATAATTGCATGGTTTTCTTGTCTGTGGCTTGGGATAATGAAAGATGTGATAATAAACAGATTATTACCGCCTGAAGAAAGTGTTAGATGCTTTATGGGCCAGATAAAGAATCCATATTGTTAAATACAGTGATGCAGTTGTTAAAGCTTCGTTTCTGAATATAGATGTAACATTAATGATCTTGACCCAGGCTTTAAGTTGCTTGCTGTGATTTGTTGAATTAGTGTTATTCATGAGTACCTCTCGAATAATGGGGAAACTTGGGACGATAGAGCCGAATTTCCCGAATAGTTGAGTATGTGGGATTATCTCATGATATAATGGAGGAATTCAAGTACTCATGGCTGAGTGCTTACTATAATCAAGGGAGGAATGATGGAGTTTGAATAGAAAGAAATATATCTCTAGAGAAAATAATGAAAATGTAACTACTCCTAGTCGAAATATCAGTTATGATATACTGCGTGTTTGGGCTATGATAATGGTTTTTGTTTGTCATTTATCACAACGCATAACCTTACCTGGAGGTGATAGAATTTCATATGCTGAAGGCGGTAACGGTGTGTGGATTTTTTTTGTATTAAGTGGTTTTTTAGGGATGGAATCCTATAATACATGTATAAAAA
>JAQYAV010000085.1 GCA_029338675.1 Lachnospiraceae bacterium | reverse complement strand
TAATGGATAAATGAACAAGAAAATAATATAACACGTCATGTACCAGTTACTTGCAAAAAGGGTTGGAAATATTCCCTTCATAATCTCTTTAATAGATAAACTTGAAGGACAAATAATCATATAGATACACATAAATATAATAGAGATTACCCAAACTGTACTCAACAATGAAAATGCTTTTTCTTTAGAATCTCCCTTTTTTTCAACAAGAAACCATGCGCTACATACAAAAAAAATTGAATTTCCTAACGATCCTGTTTGTCTCAACAATATAAGGATAATAACCTGAATATCTTTAGTAGCATTTTCTAAAGACAAAACATAATCCTTGTATCCTATAACCTGATTGATTGATCCAAGAGTCTGTGTCACATGATTAATTACAATTAATAGAATAGCTATGATTTTTAATAATTCAATACCAGATTTTCTAATCTGTTCTGTATTTTTTTCTATTTTCACTTTTCCTCATACACAACTTAATATTCTCGTACGCAACATTACAAATCTATACCCGCCATAGAACGTTTAAGAAGATGCTTTTTCTCGCATCTTCTAAAAAAGTTTATAATATTTTTTTATACAATCCTCATAATTAATTTTTTTATCCCTATCAAGAAGTAAAAAACTGTCATAATAAAAAACACAGGCACAGCTCAGTGAAACATTCTATATATGACTGCACAATTCCTTTGTGTCTGTTGACTGCTTTTGTACTTACTGCAAAGTGTAATTTTATCTCTGCACATACTACCCAATCTTTCTGAATTTGTCAAGATAAGATTATTTTGTCAATTGAAGATATACTTTATATTATTTTGAGTAGTATTATTCTCCATGAAAATGGCAGAGCAAATTGTATCTAATATCGAAGAAATGTCATACATAGAAACAGCTATAAATAATAGTATCAAAAAAAGAAGCGTAAGTGGAACACTCCTTGTAGCATACAGGCACAAAGGATTTATTCCATGGGACGACGATTTAGATATTTCAATGCCTAGGGAAGACTACGACAAAGTAATTCCATTGTTCCAAAAAGAAATGGCATGTGGCTTGATATTTTTCCATTAGATACATTTTACGCTAAAGGAACTGTAGACGAAGTTATAAGCTCTTTATCAAAAACCTATAAATAATACTTAAACATCGTTTTTGGCAAAAATTATATGTCGTTTCCAAAATCTGATGTTGAACATCATTGTGAGCCTGATGGATTTCCAGCAAAAACACGAGCAAAACGTCATAATATTGATATGAACGATGTTATTTCATATTTGAAATCTGTGTATGATAAAATATAGTTTCAATATTAAAATCATCAATATTATAAGAATTGAGTATTATCATGAGTACAGTTAAAAAATCAGATTTTTGTTTATTTATATGCATTAGCAATACTAATGGTTACCGCTGAACATTGTAGCACACGCATTGGTTTATTAAGTAACATATTCCCATACAATTCCTTTTATATGCCACTATTTGTTTTTATTTCAGGATACTTTTTTAAGCAAACTAAAATTTTAGACTTTATCGATCATAAAATAAAAAGATTACTTATACCATATATAATATATGATTGCATTATGATTTTACTTTCAATTGTATATGATTCAATTTTTAAAACACATTGGTATAAAGGCGTTTCAATCAAATAAATTGTTAAAACCCTTATATTTGGTCCAACAACTTCATTAAATGGTGCAGCTTTGTTTGCAATAATGCTCTTTTGAGT
The DNA here is from genome assembly GCA_029338675.1 of Lachnospiraceae bacterium. Taxonomy (GTDB): domain Bacteria; phylum Bacillota; class Clostridia; order Lachnospirales; family Lachnospiraceae; genus Coprococcus_C. Next base: position 44,337 of record JAQYAV010000085.1, on the reverse strand, counting down.
TAGTATTATTTACTGCGTTATTAGAAGAATTTTTCCTTCAAATCATATTAATGATGTTTTTGTATTTATTATTACAACTGTATGTAGCATTGTATGTCTATATATTCGTATAACAATAGATAATAAATCATTATGGTTTATTATCTGTTCAAGAACTGCTTTTTATCTTCAGTTTTACAATTGGGGATATATGTTTAAAATATACCTAACTTTTATGCATATTTACAAGCAAAATCAATGTTTCTTGCTGCCACAACCATCAATGCAATTGAAAAAACAGAATTATACCAATTTGTGCCATAATCAACTGCCGATTTATAACATATACAAAAAAATATTCCCCACCATAGGATTTCACTGAAACGCATTCGAAAGAAATCCATAGCGATAATTCCAATAAAGCAATATACTGAATATTTAGCCATTTTATCGTAATCAAAATTAAAACTATACCATACACTTTTTAAGAATATATGATAATACCACAAAAAAAATCCGGTAAAAAACAAAATCATTCTCAATATTTTTTTATTTACTTCTTTATTATTTATACACATATAATAAGATATTGATACATTTTGCATATAATACTCCTATTTTCAGTAAATATAATATTATTTTTTATTTACTCTTCATTTTTGTATTTATTTTCACAATACATGTATATAGCACAAATTTACTTATTCTAAGTAATTTTACTTTTTTTCCTACATTATCATAGAATTCAGGAAAATCATTTTTTATATACATATCAAACTCCGTAAGCATTTTCTTATGCTCCTTGTTTGGTTCTAAAATAAATAATATTTCATAGTTATAGTCTATCATTCTTTTTATACGATTGGATACTAATCCTTTCAATTCATCGCACAATTCGGTTTTATAAAAGTATAAATTTTCTTTTAAAGCTTTTTCATGGTCTTTATAATGTTTTCTTTTCCCTTCGATACTTACACTTTGTCCCACCCTATCTAGTCTATACGAATAAATTATTGCATCAATCCCAGCATAGGTTTTACATCTATTAAGCGCTTTAATAACAAATTCAACATCTGTATAAAAACAATGTTCAGTAATATTTATTGGTTTTTGGGTTAACAATTCTGTTTTCACCGCAATCGTATGCATAAGAACTAGAATATCCCAAGGTAGATCTTTCACATAGCCTTTATATGGAATTCCTTTTGAAAAAGGATCTATAACTGCTATCACTTCTCCAGTTTCATCACTAAATGATTGATACTTAGAAAAAACAATATCTGCATCTGTTTGTTCAAGGAAATCAATAAAGCTCATTAAATTATTTGTTATAAACATATCATCAGCATCTAGTTGCTTAAAATATTTACCTGTTGCGACAGCAATTGAAGAATTCAATGTTGACCCCCAACCACCATTTTCCTTGCTAACTAATCGTATTATATCAGGATACATTTCACAGAATTTTTCTGAAATAACTTTAGTATTATCTCTTGAGCCATCATCAACAATAATAAGTTCTATCTTTCTAGCTGCATCTGTATTAACAATTGAATTAACACACTCTTCCAAATAATCTTGTACATTATATGCTGCTACACCTATGGACAGAATCTTTTCCATTTTTATTACCTCTTTCTTATTTTTCATATTTATAATTGTAAATTAGTTTATCCCTTTCTAATCACAGACATGTTAATCAAAAAATAAAGCAAGCCATACAAACGTTTATTAATTAATGTCAATTCTATTCTTTTAATTTTTGACAAACAATCGTGGTCGCTATCCAAGATTATATTTCTTATTTTTTTATCATTAAAAACTTTTTTTATACAATTACGCCCTTCATTAAAATTCATTATTGTAGGTAGCATTTTTAATTTAGAAAATGTTAAATTTGCAACGTTCGCATTTATTTGTTTATTTAATTCATCTGTAAGCATTCCAGCCAAGTCTTTCTTTATCTGAATTATTGAGTCGACTAAATTGTAAATATTATCTATACTTCTATTTGCTGTTTTTGTTGCACTCGCTTCATTATATCTGTACCAATATAACGCATCATCCATAAAATATATAGAATCAATCCTATGTAATAATCTCACAAAAAATTCAGTATCCTCTAAAAATCTAAGATTGCAATCAAACTTCACTATCTTTTCTTTTTTGATCAAAAGTAACCAACAATATGCTGCAATACTCTCAACTGGAGTTAAAATATGACTAAATATTTTTTCTCTCTCCTTTGAAATTGTCATTTTACCATTTAGTCCAAATATATTTTCATCTAGTATCTCACCTTTAATGTTAAATCTTTTTACTTTACATCTAACCACATCAACGTTCTGTGCAACAATTGTAGCAATCATTTTTTCTATCATATTAAGTTCAATATAATCGTCGCTATCAACAAACAATATATATTTTCCATTTGCAATTTCAACACCTTTATTTCTGGTATCAGAAACACCAGAATTTTCTTTATGAATAACTTTTATTCGTGAATCCTCTTGAGCAAAACTATCACATAACGCACCAGAGTCATCTGTCGATCCATCATTCAACAATATTATTTCTAAATTTGAATATGTCTGGTTAGTAACAGACTCTATACATTCTCTCAAGTATGTTTTCGAATTATAGACCGGAATAATAACGCTAACTAGTTCATTTTTCATGATATCCAATTTCTCCTACTTTTCAAATGCAGATTTTCTTGGTAATTTTTTTTCAAAACAATCTATTATAGTTTTTTTTGCTAACTCATATTCTTCATCAGTCAACTCTTCTGAATCATTAAAACATATCAATTTTACATTTTGATTAAATACTTTTTTTATATCTGAATCTTTATCAATTGTATAAAGCTGCATTGAATTTGTTTTTCTTACATAAAATTGGTTAGATGCTAGTTGCCAATCTCTCATAAGCCACTGATTTACATCTAACTTTAAATCTCTAAATCTGTGCAAACATACTTCATTTAATGTTTCGCCTTCAAGTTGCCAAATTTTTTCAAATGTACTCTTTAAGAAACTATTTGCCACATGAAACTCATAAAATCCTGTAAAGCTATTCCAAGGCTTTAATAAATAGTTTTTCAACTGATTTTTTATATCATATTTTCTATTAAACCATTTCTTTCTATCAGCCCTCATTTGCATATTCTTATCAAAATATGTATTAATTATAGCCATATTATTCATTACAACATTTCCAATGGCAAATTTATTTTCTTTTATTGCCGGCGATTGTATCGCCGCATCACATGGTAATCCTTTCACAAAAAAATATTCTGGACTAACCCTATTGAAAACAAACGTATCATCATTAAAATACACAAACTGCTCTGATAAACCAGGAATTCTATGGAGATTTAATTCAATAACGTGAGAACTAAAAGTAGGCAAATACTCTGCTGGAATAAAATCCTTATGATTAACAATATTTATTTTGGGATTAGTTGTATCAAGCCATTGTGGGAGATGCCCCCATGTTACAAAATGAATCTTATTTACCCAAGGTGCATATTCTTCAACTGCTCTAAACCAATATTGTAAATTATCCCAATCTCTAAAACGAATATTCCTATCATCACCACTTTTGTTTTCATAATGATTTTTTTCTTTTCTCCATTCTTGATCATTTCCATCAACCCAAATCATCACAAAATCTATCTTATTTTCCATTTTGCCTCCAATAATTTATCCAACTATAATATCTGCGATTTTTTTCATCATTGCATCAATACTCCATATTGATTCATCAAGTAAATCTTCTTTGTTTCGTCCTATTATAATTGCTTTTTCTAGCATATCCGCCCATATTTCATCCGAATCACTCACTTTACATTCTAAAACGTTTCTTGCAATTTTAACCTCATTAGGACACACTGATGAGATTACTATCGGCAGTCCATTTGCCTGTGCTTCAACCAAAACAATTCCCAAACCTTCAAACAAGCTTGGTAGTAAAAAAACATCCATAGCACACATATATCCAGCAACATTATCAGTAGTACCAATAAATTTAACTTTGTCAGCCAAATCATTTTTCATTACATAATTTACTATCTCATCTTTTAATTCGCCTTCTCCAATAAGAAGCAATCTCGCCGTAGCATCTTTCTCACTATATTTTCGAAAAACATCAATTATTTTTTTATGGTTTTTCTGGTAATTAAAGCGCCCAATGTGACCAACAACTGTATTATTTTCCCAGCCAAGTTTCTTTTTCATCATCATTGCTGAATTTGTAGAAAAGCAAAATTTTTCTTTCTGTATTCCATTTAAAATCACATACTGATTTTTTCCAAAATACGCCCATTTTGCAGCAAGCTTTGAACATGCAATTTTTTTGTCAACTAACAAATTGAAAATTGGCTTAAATAAATAATGAAACACTGGGAATTTTGTACTTGTATTATGACAATGTGTAATAATCTCTTTACATCCTCCTAGTCTAGTAGGCAATGTTTCAATAAACATCATAGCACTATTCCCATGTATATATACAGCATCATACTTTTGTTGTCTAATAAGTTTCATAATAGAAAGCATATACATAACAACATTTTTCTTCTTTTTTAGTAATCTGCATTTTACCCCTTCGCTCTTTAATCTACTTCCATACTCATTATCAAATCCAAAAGAAGAAGCAAATTCAAATTCTATATGACTTTTGTTATACTCGTATACATCCATCTCTATTTTAGTTAATCCATCATTCATAAATGGAGTAGTTGCTAACATCAAAATTCTCTTTTTTTTCATTAAAACACTTATGCCTTTCCTTTTATGAACTTTCTCTTTAAGAAGTTCATTCCCTTCTTAAACCAATTTTCTTTTTCCATAAATAAAACTGGAAGCTCTTTGTATTCGTATCCTTTAGTTTCTAACCATACATCTATAAGCCTCTCACTAACAAATCCAAAAACTCTAGCATCGTTTACTGAATAATCTGATATATCCAATCTTTTCTCTAATTCAAACAATATATCAAACATCCATTTTAAATATTCATCTGCTTTTTCTTTTTTCATAATGAACATATTGAATCTATGTCCCTTTGTGTCCTTCATGCTCTTATCATATGCAGTTATGTAATCAGGATACATTTCACTTATTATCTCTCTAGTAGTATCTAAATCTATAGCATGATGTGCATGCACGTACTGACTGTAATTAGTTTCGATAAAATAATTTCTCTTCTTCGGAAGCACAATATCAGTATGTTTCATAATACTAGCAACTTCCTTTTCAGTAAGCATTCTATCCCACTTATCACCTTTACGCTTTGGATTAACGAAATACCTTCTGTAATGTGCAATACCAAGAACATCATATTCCTCATTCTTCCACATATAATAAAGACCTGTTAATTCGCAATAATTAGGATTCTTAATTGAGATGTTATCACCTGTATTATCACCTGTATATCCAATCGAGTTTTTCCCTTCAGCACCAACATGAACGGGATAATATATTTTTTCTTTTGGCATTTTGTATGGCTTGTGAGCAGCCACCATAATCTTAATGTTCATATTATTCTCCAATAATTTTATTTTGCTCCGTCTTTCTCAAGTACAGCAAATGCAGTTCGTATTATACATAAGCAGTCAAGGTAAAGTGAACAATTTTTAACATAATAATATTCTAACTCAAGTCTTTCTTTATATTCGATATTAGATCTACCATTACAGCCCCACCAACCTGTTATGCCTGGCTTAAGCATATTATATAATTTTATTCCATTATGCATTTCTAACTCTCCTGGAATAAGTGGCCTAGGACCTACCACAGACATATCTCCTTTAAGTACATTTATAAACTGAGGCACTTCATCAAGAGATGTTTTTCTTAAAATTTTTCCTATAGGAGTAATTCTAGGATCATCTTCAAATTTCTGATTACGTTCCCACTCTTCTTTATATTTTTCATCCTTTAGCATTTCCTCAAGCATCTCACCAGCATTCATTACCATTGATCTAAACTTGTATATTTGAATAGCCTTACCATCCTTACCAATTCTTTTTTGCGTATAAAAGATAGCACCTTTGTCACCTTTAGCCAAGTAGCATAGCTTCACAATAAGTGCCACTGGCAATATTACAATACATCCTAAAAGGCCAAATATTATATCAAATAATCTCTTGAAAATAAAGTACATCTTCTGCTTCCAAGAAAATGTATATCTTCCAAGTGCAAGTGATTTACATGCTCCCACAGAATTCACAATCTGCTCATCTGCCTCGAGACCGAGCATTGCCTCAATATCCAACTGAACAACGATACCATTTTCAATAAGACTTTGATATTGATTTTTAGAAAATAACGCAGGTGTAACGGTAAAATATACCTCATTAATCTCATTGTTCAAAATATATTTTATAAAATCTTCATTTTTACCTAACACAACTGTTTCTTCATATTCCTTATTATTAAGTGTCGCATTTTCTGAATCTACAACATAAACAGCCTTAAGCTCATATTTAAGCGTGTCACCAGCCATAGCGTTAACTACCGCATTCTCTATATTGTCTTTTGTAGCAACCACCATAAGAGGAATAAGTTTTTTTTGTACACCAAAAAAACGTACTTTTAAATTTCTTTTCCAAATATATTTTAGAACCAACGAAATAAAGAAGAAAAGTACATACATTACGATAAAAACTTCTCTAGAGAACATTGCTCCCATTTTGAAAACATACAAGAACATTGATACTCCAAGGAAATTATATATAGTAAGAAGCACTGTTCTAAATATTTCCTCATAGAATCTTCTTCTCAATATTCCACTATATGGATTCCAAAATAAAGTAATTAATAGATATGCAATACAAATAATTGCAACAAACGACGTCCATGAACCTCTATCCCAGAAATCAAATGATTCAAACTTCATTCTATATGAGATAAAAAACGATAAAATAAGCGATAAAATATCTATCAAAATAAAATCAATATGTTTTAACCAACTATAATTCTCTCTATCGTTCACTTGCAGTTTCTCCTTTGCTTTACAAAACTTGACTATTAATCCGCACAATATATTAAATAATCGTCCAACTGACTATATAGCTTATATCCATACGACTCCATATCTATATTATCTACTGTGCTACTTTTTTCACATACAATATACTTATACCCATCCCGCTTTGCCACTTCTGTCACAAAGCTCATATCAGGATTCCCAGAAAGCATCTCGCTGGCTACTTTCTTTTTTTCTTCGGTAAGCAAATCATATGCCATATAATGTTCAACATCTCTTCCATACATCTGATGAATTCTATAGTCATACTGTCTTGCATAACAATATATAGATGCTGGCATTATCACCTTAACCTCGCCACCTGCTTCCGCTTCAATTAGCGTCTTACACACTGTAACAGTGCTATCAGGTACCTTATACATATTGTTAACAGGGAAGAAATTATCCCTTTTGTATACATTTTTATTAGTCCCTACTATGATTGCGAATAATATGATTACACTAGCAATTTTTGTAAGATTTTTGCACAAGCTGTTATCAATCTTATTATTAATCTTGTCAATAGCTGAAATCAAAGCACACCCAATAGTTGCCACTACTGGAATCATCCAAAGCATTCTCCAATAAGTTCCACCTATTAATTTAGTCCATATATACTTATATAGTATTGGATTTCCAATAACAAAAATCAACAATAAAGAAGGATATACAATTATTTTTCTTTTATCTTTGCCACAAAGACATAGAACAATAAGGCTAATTAAATATATATACAAAATATTGCTATGTCCAAAATAAAGCGCGAAAAAGTATTTAACATATCTTAATGCTTCAGCCATATCATACCTCATCGTATCAGCGAATATACCATTCCGTATACTATAGTAGGTATACAGCACAGTATTGCATATGGAATATATTTCCACTTGCGTTTAATCAAAATAAAATAACAACTATATGTTCCAACCATAATTCCTGAGAAAAAAATTCCCATACCAGATAACAGGCACATTGCTACACTTGATATTGCTATAATTATATAGTTTCTCGATTCATCTTCAATATATGTTTTCACAAGCGCATATAACATAAATGGAATCATTACTGCTGCAAGTGTTGCTTTTCCCTGCCATATTCTAATCAACGAAAATACAGTCTGCATATAAACCGTATCTGAAAAATACATATTAGTAAATGCAACTACAGATAGGAACATAAAGCTCTTCAAAACATCCTGCTTGAATATAATAGTGGCAAATAAGTAGTACGCACAATAACTTGCCACAAGCAAAAATGGTGGAAGAATTGTATGGGCTACAATTGTAGGATGGATAGAGCTAAGTTTAGCAATTGTTGCAACATACATCATCCAAGGAGATGCAACATCTTTAGCTAAATCTCCAACCCACGTTCCCATGTATTCTCCTGTGGTTGGATTAGTAAGCATCATCGTATTGTTAAAATATGCATCTACCGCGTTAACAATAAATCTAGAATCATCTTCATCTAGATGCATATATCTAACATATTTATAGCACTGATATGCTATTAATAGTGTTGCCAACAAAGCAAAGAACATCATAGTAAGCTTATCACTTATAGGTCCATCAACTGCTAAACAAAAGCTACCTTTCTCTGTCTTTCTCTTTATAGCAACATAAAAAACTAATAATACTGCGATACAAATACACCAACACACTACTAATGTCATAAACTTAACCTTAGCCATAATAAGTGGCACAGCAACAAGCTGAAAAACAGCCCATTGTGTTGCATTTCCAACTACGAATCTGAAAGCTAAAACCGAATATATATCTTTTAATTTTGTTTTTGTTATTATCTCGATTAGTTCACCAATCATCATTGGTAAAACAAACACAAATAATAAAAATAAAATAATTTTCATCTTCTTACCTACTTGTTACTTACAATTTCTTTATTATAATAGTTGAAAACGCACTATTTGTATTAAATTTTAAAAATACACACATATATCCACATATTATCACATTTACTATTTTTAATCAAGAAAAGTACATTATATGGTGTTTTTTGTAAATTCCATGTTACTTTTTGTATACAAATATTCTTTCTAACATACAAGCAAAAAATCACTATCTAAGACTATATCCTTAAATAGTGATTTTTTGTTAATTCCAGAGTTTTTATTAGTACATTAACTTAGAATTTATCTACTTCCTCAGTAGTTAAGAAATCTACACCAACTGCTTTAAGCTTGTCGAGTATTTTCTCATCCTCCTGAATACGGAAAATAGCTACCGCATCTGGAGACTTACTGCTGCAGAAAGAATATGAATAATCAATTGAAATTCCCAACTCCGCAAACTTATCTAATGCCTTTGCAAGGCCAAGTGGTTCGTGAGGAATTCTTACACAAACTACGTTGCTGATTTTGGCAGTCATGCCCTCTTCTCTTAAAACAATCAATGCTCTAAACACGCTCTCACTTGGAACAATAATTCTTACTATACCAAACTCATCAGTATCAGCTATTGACATTGCTAGCAAGTTAATGCCTTCTTCGCCGAGAAGATTAGCCATACGACTAAGTGCACCTTTTTTATTCTCTAAAAAAATGGAAATCTGCTTTATAAACATATACGTCCCTCCTTAACTATATATCATTGAAAAACTATACTTTCCCACCACCGTTAGTGACTAGGACCTTTCACATTAACGTTAGATTTTTCTGTTATCTATGATACGCTTTGCTTTTCCTTCAGAACGTGGAATTGACTTAGGCTCAACTAATGTAATCTTAGCCTGAATTCCTACCACAGATTTGATTTCGCTTGCAATCTGATTCTTAATCTTTTCAATCTTAGAAACTGAATCTGAGAACATTTCATCTGTAAGCTCAACCTGCACCTCAAGAGTATCTGTAGAATTAACACGATCAACAATAAGCATATAGTGTGGAGCAACACCATTTACTCCTACTAGAACTGATTCAATCTGGCTAGGGAATACATTTACTCCTCTAATAACGAGCATATCATCAGTACGTCCAGTAATTCTTCCCATTCTAATTGTTGTTCTACCACATGAACAAGGAGTATCATCCAATGTACAGATATCATGAGTTCTGTATCTTATCATTGGCTGTCCTTCCTTAGTAATTGTTGTAAGTACTAATTCACCTGGAGTTCCTGGTGGAAGCTGTTCCTCTGTAACCGGATCAATAATCTCTGCAATAACATGGTCTTCATTAATATGCATTCCATGTTTTTCCTTACACTCAAATGCAACACCTGGACCAGCTATTTCTGTTAATCCATATATGTTCATTGCATCTATTCCAAGAAGCTCCTCAATATGCTGACGCATTTCCTCACTCCATGGCTCTGCACCAAATACACCTGATTTAAGCTTAATATCTTTTCCTGGAACAAGTCCCATTTCTCTGATTGTCTCACCTAAATATGTTGCATAAGAAGGTGTACAGCAAAGAATTGTAGAACCTAATTCCTTCATCATCATAATCTGTCTTTGTGTGTTACCACTAGACATTGGAATTGTCATAGCACCAAGCTTAGTAGCACCCTGATGAGCACCTAGACCGCCAGTAAATAATCCATATCCATAGCAGACCTGAACTATATCATCCTTAGTTGCACCTGCAGCAGACATGGCTCTTGCAACCATCTCTGTCCATACCTCAACGTCGTTTTCAGTATAACCTGCTACAATTGGCTTTCCAGTTGTTCCTGAAGAACCCTGAATACGTACAATTTCACTTTGTGGAACTGCCAACAATCCAAAAGGGAACTGATCTCTTAAATCTGTTTTTTCTGTAAAAGGAAGCTTCTTCAAGTCATCTATAGAATTGATATCTTCTGGTTTAACTCCCTTAGCATCCATTCTCTCACGAAAAACAGGAACATTATTGTATACACGTTCAACTGTCTTTTTTAAGAACTCGCCTTGTAACTTTGCACGATCTTCTTTGCTCATGCACTCCCTTTCAGGATTATAAATATTGTCTACAATACTCATCTTCATACCTTCCTTTGTCTTTTTACTCCTCTTACACAAAGCACCAGAAACTTTTTATACCATTTCGTCAATCATCTGAAGTAGTGATTTTGCAAATGTTTCTGATTTTGCGTTTGCATCGTCAATGCTCTCTCCAACCACTCCGTAGTAGAATTTAATCTTTGGTTCAGTTCCTGAAGGACGAACGCATAACCATGCATTATTTTCAAGAATGTAGTATACAACATTTGATTTAGGAAGGCCTGTAGGAGTTACTTCCTTAGTTTCCATGTCGATTACTGTGTCATTGTCATAGTTAATAGCCTTAAGAACCTTAAGTCCTGCAATTGTTGAAGGAGTGTTCTCTTTAAGCTTAACCATAATTCCCTTAATCTTTTCAAGACCTTCGATTCCCTTAAATGTAAGAGTTTCAATTTTGTCCATATGATATCCAAACTTCTCATAAAGCTCAATCATCGCATCCCATAAAGTCATATCCTTTGATTTGAAATATGCTGCGGCCTCACAAAGAGCCATAGTTGCAACAATAGCATCTTTATCTCTTGCATGAGTACCAATAAGGCAGCCATAACTCTCCTCAAAACCAAAGAGATAAGTTCCTGTATGTTTTGTTTCGAACTCAAGCATCTTCTGTCCAATAAACTTGAAACCAGTTAATACTTCAATAAGCTTAATTCCATAATAGTCAGCCATGTTATTTACTAAGTTAGTTGTAACAATTGACTTAATTAATGCTCCGTCTGCTGGAAGTCCCTTAGTTTCCTTAATCTGGCTAATCTCATAATCAGCAAGTAAGCTTCCTGACATATTACCAGTAAGACAGTGGTACTCTCCCTGCTTGTCCTTTACATAAACACCAAGTCTATCTGCATCTGGATCAGTAGCAAGTACCAAATCTGCATCCTTTTCTTTCGCAAGCTTAAGAGCAAGTGTAAATGCCTCTGCTGCCTCAGGATTTGGATAGCTTACTGTTGGGAATTCTCCATCTGGAAGCTCTTGTTCAGGCACTACATATACATTTTCAAAGCCTATTTCCTTAAGAATTCTTCTTGCAGGAATATTACCAGTACCATGAAGTGGTGTATAAACAATCTTAATGTCCTTGCCATATTTATCGATGCAATCCTGATGTATTACAAGCTTCTTTAATTCACCAATATAAACATCATCAACTTCTTTGCCAATTATCTGATAAAGACCTTTTTCCATTGCCTCCTGCTTAGAAATGCTCTTGGCATCTGTAACATTTATTGCCTTTACCTCATCCATAATTCCTTTATCGTGAGGTGGTGTAATCTGTGCTCCATCTTCCCAATAAACCTTATAGCCATTGTATTCTGGTGGATTGTGGCTGGCAGTTATGTTAATACCTGCAACACATCCCAAATGTCTTACAGCGAAGGAAAGCTCTGGTGTTGGTCTGAGTGATTCAAACACATAAGCCTTAATTCCATTTGCAGCAAGACAGCATGCAGCAACGTCTGCAAATTCTGGAGAACATCTTCTTGAATCAAATGCTATAGCAACACCCTTTGACTCCATTTTGTTCTTAATAATATAATTTGCAAGACCTTGTGTTGCCTTTGCAACAACGTAATTGTTCATTCTATTAATTCCGGCGCCAATTACACCTCTAAGACCAGCTGTACCAAATTCAAGGTCAGCATAAAAACGCTCTTTGATTTCATTCTCGTCATCCTTAATAGCTAATAATTCATTTCTTACCTCTTCACTAAAAAATGTATTACTTGTCCATTCCTCATAAATTTTCTTGTAGTCCATAATTAGCCTCCTTATTTTCCGTATGATTTATTTATTGCATCCGTCAATGAAATGAGGGGTGCATATTTACATTCCATATCCTTGCCATCATCAGTTGCCTGAATTGTATAGCTCTTAATTAAATATCCCTTCTTATATAAAGTAATTGTATGTGTTCCAACTACCTTAGGGAAGGAAACTGGTGAATTGCCTACATAATCGCCATCAAAATATACGCCTATCTCAGCAGGCTCCTTCACTGTGATTTTATTTTTAGTAATCTGTTCTGTTGTTTCATTAACCGAATTAGAACCTGTAGATGTAGCTTTTGTATTTTCTCCTGAAACCTCTGATGTTGCATCATCCATAGTTGTTTTGCTAGAGCCATTATCAGAGCCTGTAGTTTTGCTTCCATCAGTCCCTGTAGTATTATCAGAGCCTGTAGTTGTGCTTCCATCAGCCCCTGTAGTATTTCCAGTGCTTGTTGTACTACCATTTGTAGAAGTCGAGCTTCCACTTGTAGACTTATCTGTTCTAGTTGAAGTAGTTGTTTCACTTGTTTTATCTTTATCGCTATCCCCTTTATCAGGTGTAAGCTTTACAGTATATTCTCTAAATGGTTCTTTAATATTAATGCTTCCCTTATAATCCTTATATCCCTCTGCCTTTATTACATAAGAATAGCTTGTGTTATATATTGCTGTAAATGCAAGCCCTTCATAATACTGGTCGTTTACATATAACGAGGGAACAGCCTCCTCAGGAGTAACAATGAAATTAACTACTCCAGACGGAATTGCCAAATCCCCCACATCAACTGTACATTCCCTATCACGAATTACATTTACCTTTTTATTTTCTCTATATCCTGCTCTATTAATTCTAAGAGTATATATTCCTTCTCTTACTGGAACTAACATATTGGCTGTTACCGGCACAACCACATCATAACCAATCTCTACCATTCCGCCAATATATGTATCCTGATTAACCAATCTTACATAGCCATGACCTAAATCTATCGCCACCGAAACAAGCTTATCACCATAATAAGTTATAGTTAACTGGTCCTCTAAATTAATCTCCGAAACATCAATAAGTGTATCTTTGTCAAATGCTGCTATATGTTCAGAAATCTTACACGAAGTCCCCTTATACATAGCCGTATTAGTATCTTTGTCTACACTGAATTTTTCTATTTCCTTAAGAGTTAATGCTGCGCTATTTTCTACAATTTTGACGATTCGGCTTGTATCTCCATAATACGTAACGTCATACACACCACCCAAAACCAAATCATCAAATAGCATCTCACTTTGATGTTTATTAATAATACTAATGCCACCATGATATCCTAAAGGTTTATCTTCCCCTGTTACAATATCTCTAAAAATCATTTCAGATTTGTCAGTGTCCACACCAATCAATACTGCTGTTTTCTCCACTTCTTCATGAGTAAAAACAGCCTCTGTTTCTGAAGCCAAGCTATCCTCACTATTTTCAGTACTTTGCTTCTCCTCGCCACAGCCTACCAAAAATACCATAAGTAGTGTAACAAGAACCAAAATATATTTCTTCATCAGTTTACCTTTCTAACTCATCGCAAGCAGATATTAATATCTGTTTTTTGTACATTTTAGTCAAAAGTACAATACATTATCACCTAATCATTATACTAGATTTATAACTAATTGTGAAGTAAATGAAATATTCTTTTTGTTATTTTAATAATTATTTATGTATTCCTTCAATTTTTCCAAAAAGATTATTTTATCTTTTTCTGTGTCAATAATTACATTAAATTTTTCAAACAGCTTTGGTGATATCCAATTTTTTGAAGTATTGTAATAATTATTGCTTATTTTATAGAACTTCTCTGGATAGGAAATGTTTGTAAATATATATTCCATATCGCTTTTTTCCAGCTTAATCAATTCATTATATGTGTTTACAATTATCTTGAAATATTCGAAATCATAGTTGTTTTTCTCAATTGTTTTTCTAATAAAATGATATAAATCAGCAAGTTGATTTCCCACATAAAATTTCTCAAAATTAATTAACGCCGTTTTATTTTCATTATCCTTCTCATACATAATCACACTATGCTGATTGTACATACCATGGCAATATCCAATGTGTTCATTCTCCTTATCAAGATCTTTTTCACCATAGCTCTTCTCACACTCATTAGCCTGCTCATAAAAATAATCAAAGTGATCCATATACATTTCTTCAAATTCTCTTTTAGGACTTTTCTTTTGCACGTAAGCTTTTATTCTTCTAAGCTCCCTGTTTCTTTTCGGAAAATCTCCACTAACCCGAATATGTACATCCTTTTCTGAACTATAATATATTTCCTTTCCAAGCTTATGAAATCTCGCCAATAGTTTAGCCGCAAGCTCTAGATCCTCCAAGCTATTTATATTACACTCTCTTCCCTCATACGCTTTTCTTAAAACATATGCATTCTCATACCTGTCATAGGTTATAAGCTCGCCCTCTTTGTTTCTCACACACCTGTCTGTATCACCAAAACCTTTCTCCACAAGGCTTTCTTTAATTGCATATTCCGCTTCTATTCTTTTTTTACTAGTATTAATTTGCCTAAGCTGCACAGTTCCAATATTCGTTCTAAGATATAGCGCTCCTCTTATTCGAATCGACTGCAATATTTCCATATCATATGCATCATATACTTCCGACATTTTTCCAGACAAAAATAATCCCCTCCAAACATCAATCTTATAAATTGTATGTCCAAAATGGATTATTATTCTTGTTTTTTATGATTTTTCTTCTTTAATTTTGTTTATCAGCATAAGCGCCATAGCTCTAAGCGTTTCCTCATCATTAAGCTTTGGTTCATCCAAAACCCTCTCTAGCAATGTAGACAGAATCATTCCAATATTTCTCCCTGGCTTAAGTCCCATGGAAATCAAATCACTGCCAGTTATTCTTAAATCCTTCAAACTAATACACTGATCATTATCAATAACTTCATCATACATTTCCTCAAGAGATATAATGCTTTCACGCTTCTTTTCTATATTATAGTCACTCTGACTTCCAATATCAGCTTTACGAAGTTCAATGTAATTAGCAAAATTCTCAATTCCAAGCTTACCAAGAAATCTTCGAAATGCCTTAATTCCTACTTTATCCATTCCATAATCATGATATTTTACCAGCCTACAAACCTCAGAAATAGTATTGTTATCTAGCTTTAGTCTTCTTAATATAGTCTTAGCCTTCTTCTCACCAGCATTCTGATGTCCATAAAAATGATCCACTCCATCTTCGCCTGTAGTCTTACAATCAGGCTTAGAAACATCGTGTAAAAGTGCCGCGTATCTCATAATTTTGTTTTTATTCACCTTCTCCATAACCTTTATTGTATGAATTCCTACATTATACAAATGGTTTGGATTGTTCTGCTTTGTATTCATCATCACATCAAACTCTGGCAATACAATTTTGGTAATGCCAAGTTCAAATGCATCTACCAGCTTGTCAGGATTATCAGAAGTAATAAGTTTGGTAAGCTCAACCTGTATTCTTTCGGCACTTATTGCCTCAAGATATTTTGCCTGGTTTCTCATAGCTTCCTTTGTGCTTTCCTCAATAACAAATCCAAGCTGCGCAGAAAATCTAACAGCTCTAAGTATGCGAAGAGCATCCTCGTTAAATCTTTCTGTCGGATTTCCAACGCATTTTACTATTTTATTATTCAGGTCATCAACTCCGCCAAACACATCAATAATACCATCCTTGTAATTGTATGCCATGGCATTTATAGTGAAATCTCTTCTCTTCAAATCCTCAACAAGATTAGAAGTAAATGAAACCTCTTTAGGTCTTCTGTGGTCCTCATAAACCCCGTCTATTCTATACGTAGTAACCTCAAATGCATACTCTTCACAAGGTAGATCTTCTTCCTTATTAAAGGCTTCAGCCTTAAGATAATTCTTATCAACCAACACAGTTACTGTTCCGTGTTCAATTCCTGTATCAACAGTATGAGAAAAAATGCTTTTAACCTGCTCTGGCTTTGCAGAAGTAGTTATATCCCAATCATTTGGAACCTTACCAAGCAGGCAGTCTCTAACACACCCTCCAACAATAAATGCCTCAAAGCCATTTTTCTCAAGCTGTTCAATTATATATCTAGCCCCTTTAGGCATTCGCAATTTATCCAAAATATGTTTCTCCATAATAATTCTAAAATTCATCCAATTCTATAATATCAAAGGCTTCTCCCTCTGGTTCACTCTTAAATACCATATGTTTCCCAGTAACAGGATGCTCCAACTCTATTCTAGAAGAATAAAGGCCTATCTGAGTATATTTCTTTTTAGTTTTCGCAAACAAAGGATTGTACTTTGTGTCTCCCCAAATTCCACATCCAAGATTAGACATCTGTGCTCTAATCTGATGATGTCTTCCTGTAATAAGTTCTATAAGCACGTAGGAAAATACTCCATCATCTGTTTCAAATACATCTAATACTTCATAATTTAAAACCGCCTTTTTAGCACCCTTAGCGCCCTTTTGCGCAATCTTCGTCTTATTTGTTTTTGGATCCTTGACAAGATAATCAACAACCTGGCCAAAATCATCAGGAAGCTCTCCTGTAAGAATCGCCTGATAATACTTAACAATATTTCCATCCTGCATTTGATCTGACAAATTAGCTGCTGCCGCCTCATTCTTTGCAAAAATCATAACGCCACCAACAGGTCTGTCCAATCTATGAATAACTGCCACATATGGCTCCTCTTCACAATCTGAATTATCAAATAAATAATTCTTAAGATATGTTACCATATCCTCATCATTAGATTTATCACCTTGCGAAGGCATCCCAAAAGGCTTTACACAAGCAATAATATCCTCATCCTCATACAATATTTCAACCTTCATATTCAATCTTCTCCTTTGTATAACTCATTATACCAAATTATACTTATATTTTTTAGCAATTTCAATTATTGTCAATATTTTTTCCACCATCTTTTCTTTGGTGCTTTTGTTGCGGCAATTAGCGCCTCAGATTGTTGAAGTTTTCTTATATTTTCATCTAAACGTCTAAAACGTTCTTCCTCTCGTTCTTCTTTTTCCTTTATTACTAGGTCAATCTGTTTCATAACATCATCTGCAATTTCATTTTTTACTGATGTAGTAATTATTTTTTTGTTTTCGCGAAGTGCATTTGCAACTAATTTATTCATCATATTTTGAAGCTGTACAGATTTAAAATCAACTATTTTATTTTCATCTATTTCGTTTTTGTTTTCTGACAATTGTTCATCTATTGCTGCTTTTGTCACATTTAAAATAGCTGTTTTCTCCTCTAATGTTTCAACACTCTTATCAGTTGTTTTCTCCTCGTAAATGTTTTGTTTAGAATTATCATCTGCCCCAAATTCTTTTCTGGCTTTTTCAATAGCAAGTCGTATATCCTTTAATGACACTCCACTTTCTCTTAGATTATTTATTTCCTTAAATAATCTTATATCTTTATCATCATAATATCTGTGTCCCATAGAATTTCGTTTTATGTTTAGGTTTAGCTCCTCCTCCCAATATCTAAGAACATGAGCCTCAATCTTGAGTTCTTTTACTGCATCCTTTATCATTATTCCTTCCATAATTATTATTTTACCTCCACATAATGCATTTAGTTATGTATAGACCAAGCCATATAATCCATATATTTATACAAACTATTTTATTAATAAAGGTTATCATACACATACGTTTTTTCGTTATTTCATCGTATACAAAAATGTGTCTATAAATATATTTTCTCGACACCGTTCAATTTTTCTCTTTATATTACCTAATAAATCACATATTGTTCACAAACATATATTGACGGTTTGTTTACAGAAAATGTATAATCACTAAACGAGAACAATTTGTTGATTGTTCTAGATTTTATCATGGTGTGTAAGGCTATTTTGCATAATTCATCAAGATATCAAGGTGCATTTTTGTATCTAAAAAATCAAATACAAGGAGAAGGAAAAAATGAGAAAATTCAAGAAGTTTACTTCTTTGGCTTTAGTAGTTGCTCTTTCTTTTTCACTTTACGGATGTGACAAAGAAAAAGACTTAACTACAACAGAGTCAACAAGTATTGTGTCTACAGTAGATAACACTACAGAAGACAACTCTACAGAATCAACAGCTGAGGCAATTGACGAAGAAGCTGCCAAAGCAGAGCAGCAAAAATTTGACGATTGGTGTATGGAAGAATTTCGCGAAAATGTTAATTCAGATTCTATTACATTGAATTATTCTGTTGCAAACCCTGAAGCATACGGTATTGTTCCTGTAAAAGCAACTTACGGTGATGCCGACACTTCGCTTGAAGCAGAAGAAAAGAATGCGGCTGAGAATCAGGCAACTTTAGATGAGATGGAGAAATTCAACTTTGATTTATTAACTCCTGAGCAGCAATATACATACAAGGTATATCATGAAAAGATTGCTCTTGATATTGAAGGTGTAAAATATCATTATTTTTTTGAGCCATTTGCTTATACAAGTGGTCTTCAGACTAATATGCCAATTACTCTTGCCGAGTACACATTTTATGATAAGCAGGACATTGAGGATTATATCGAGCTTATTAAGCAGTTTCCAGAATATATAGATAATTACCTTGATTTTGAGAAGGAAAAGTCTGAACAGGGAATGTTTATGTCATTAACAAGTGCAAATGAAGTAATTCGTCAGTGCAAGGAGTTCATCGCCAAGCCTGATGAAAATCTTCTTATAGCAACATTTGATTCAAGAGTTGAAGAGTTTGAAGGCTTAACTCCAGAAGAGGTTGACGCATACAAAAAGGCTAATAAAGAAGCTGTACTTAACAATTTAATCCCAGCATATAATAAAATTATTAGCACATTTGAATTATTAAAAACAACTGGCAAAAATGACGGTGGACTTAGCAATTTGGAAAACGGAAAAGAATACTATACTTACATGTTAAAGTACAAAACCGGTTCAGATAAAACTCCTGAAGAATTAATAGATTTACTAGATTCTAAAACAAAAGAATTAATAAATGAAGTAAGTTCTATCTACTTATCAAATATGGATGATATGACAGCCTACTACGAAGCTGCTGAATCCGAGGAAGGTATATACGAAAAATTCACAGATTATAAAGCTACAATTAACAGAATCCACGATAAGTTCAAGGATAGATTCCCTGAAATGCCTACTATTGATTTCAAAACACAGGCTGTTCATAAGTCATTGGAAAAAATAACAAGCCCTGCATTCTACATGACTCCTGCACTTGATAATTACACTTCAAATTCTATCTATGTAAATGAGTCGTCAGTTGACAACAATGGACTTTGGAGTACTTTATCACATGAAGGCGTTCCTGGTCATATGTACCAGTTCACTTACTACCTTTCAACTAACCCTTCACCTCTTAGAACATTACTAAGCTTTACTGGTTATCAGGAAGGTTGGGCAACATATGCTGAAAACATGTCATTTGATATGTATGACAAATTCAAAGCTCCTTGCTATGCAGATATGGAGCGTATCAACAATGAGCTTAACTTAATTGTTAGTGCTCGTGCCGAAATCGGTGTTAACTATCAGGGATGGTCTGAAGACGACTTAAGAGATTATCTTACAAAGACTGGATTAAATCCAGAAGCGACTAAAAATTTATTTGATTACGTTGTAAAAGAACCTATTAACTATCAAATGTATGTTTTAGGTTTCCTTGAAATAAAAGGCTTAAGAGAATATGCTGAAGAGGAATTAGAGGATGACTTTAATGAGGTTTTATTCCACAAGGTTATTCTTGATGCAGGTCCTAGCCAGTTCTACTATTTAAGAGAATTAGTTGATCAGTATATTGATGACAATATTTAACAATTTATTATTTTTATTACTTTGAATATTCACTATACACAAGTTATTTTATTAAATTATTTTTGAGTATGTACTGCTCACATAATATTAATTTCATTACTTTGAGCATGTACTGCTCACATAATATTAATTTCATTACTTTGAGCATGTACTGCTCACATAATATTAATTTTATTGCTTTGAGCATGTACTGCTCACATAATATTAATTTTACTGCTTTGAGTATGTACTGCTCACATAATATTAATTTTATTGCTTTGAGCATGTACTGCTCACATAATATTAATTTCATTACTTTGAGCATGTACTGCTCAAATAATAATAATTTTATTGTTTTGTGATATACTATATACATATTGTTAGTCTTTTATTTACTAAAAATATTGACTTATTATCGCGTTACTTATATACTTATTTTGGTTTATTTTTTTATGATAAATTAATAAATTATAATATATATTTATAGGAGGAAGAAAAATGTCAACTAAGGCAAATTACAAACTTGACGAAATCGGTGCTGGAAAAGTTGGTTTCTCTAAGACTCGTTCTATCATCGAAGCTGCTTACTACGGAAACAACGTAGTTAAGGTAAACACTTTAAAGGAAGCATACAATCTTGCTAAGAATTCACCAGGAACTATTGTAACTGATATGCCTGTATATCATGGAGAAGAATTCGGTCTTGATGCAGACGCTAAAGTTTTATTATTCAACGATGGTGCTGTTACAGGACGTTACGCTGCTGCTCGTCGTATTAAAGGTGAGCCAGGTGTAGATGATACTAAACTTGATAAAGTAGTTATGGATGCAATTTACAAGACTCGTTTCAAGAAGTTATATCACGCTACTTGCTACGTTGGACTTGATCCAGAATTCATGGCTAAGGCTCATTTACTTATTCCAGAAGGAGAAGAGAATCTTCTTTACAACTGGATGCTTAACTTCCAGTATATGTCAGATGAGTATGTAAAGATGTATAAGAAATCTAAGCCAATCGGTGATGGCAAAGAGCCAGATATCTATATCTTCTCAGATCCACAGTGGGTACCAACTGAGAGCCCAGATGTAGATTACAGCTGCTTAAGTGATCCACTTACTCTTTGCTACTTCGATACAGAGCAGAACTGTGCTGCAATCCTTGGTATGAAGTACTTTGGTGAGCACAAGAAGGGTACACTTACTATGGCTTGGGCACTTGCTAACAGAAATGGTTATGCATCATGCCACGGTGGACAGAAAGAGTACTCACTTGAAGGTGGTAAGAAGTTCGTTGCTTCAGTTTATGGTCTTTCAGGATCAGGTAAGTCAACTCTTACTCATGCTAAGCATGGCGGTAAGTACGATGCATTTGGTGGTATCAAAGTTCTTCATGATGACGCATTCATCATCAACACTGATACTTGTGCTTCAGTTGCTCTTGAGCCAACTTACTTCGATAAGACTGCAGATTACCCAACTGGATGTCCAGACAACCAGTACCTCTTAACAGTTCAGAACTGTTCAGCAACTATGGATGAGGATGGAAAGATTCAGCTTGTTACTGAGGATATCAGAAATGGTAACGGACGTGCTCTCAAGTCTAAGCTTTGGTCTCCAAACCGTGTAGATAAGATTGACGCTCCTGTTAATGCTATCTTCTGGATTATGAAGGATCCTACAATTCCACCAGTAGTTAAGCTTAAGGGTGCTGCTCTTGCATCAGTTATGGGTGCTACACTTGCTACTAAGACTTCAACTGCAGAGCGTGTTGCTGCAGGTACTGATATGAATGCTCTTCGTATCGTTCCTTATGCTAACCCATTCAGAACTTATCCACTTGTTAACGATTATGTTAAGTTCAAGAAGCTCGTTGAAGAGAAGAACGTAGATTGCTACATCGTAAACACTGGTGATTTCATGGGAACTAAGTGTAAGCCAGCTGATACTTTAGGAATTCTTGAGACAATCGTTGAAGGAAAGGCTAAGTTTGAGAAGTGGGGTAATTTCGATGATATCGAGATTATGTATGACTGGTCTGGAAAGACTGCAGACTTCAAGCCTAACATGGATGATCCTGAGTATATCGCAGCTCTTAAGTCAGCTATGCAGAATCGTGTAGAGGCTGTTAAGGGATTCTCAGAGAAGAAGGACGGATATGACAAGCTTCCAGATGAGGCACTTGCTGCTCTTGAGAAACTTGTTAATTCACTTTAATTCATAGATAATACAAATCAAGATTAGGACATCGCACTATGTGCGGTGTTCTTTTTTTTGATTTTGAACATAAAGAAAACAAGCCAAACAGTAGAAAACTCACTACCATTTGACTTGTTTACTATTTTAGAGTTTTACTAACCAATATACTTATTAAGTGTCTCAACAACTGTATTTAAGTTATATGGTTTAGCTATGTAATCATCTAACTTGTTCTCCAAGATTCTTTCTTTGTCTCCGAACATCGCTCTTGCTGTTACTGCGATAATAGGAAGTCTCTTTCTCTTCTCTCTGTTCTCAATCTCACGAATCTCTTGAGTAGCAGCTATACCATCCATAACAGGCATCTGTACATCAAATAACGCTGCATCGTATTCTTTTTGCTTAAACAATTCAATAGCCTTCTGACCATTCTCAGCTATATCATAAGAGAAGCCTGCCATACCTAGAAGCTTACCAATAACCTGCTGATTAACTGGCTCATCCTCTGCAACAAGTATTCTTGCTTTGCTATGTGCGTTAATTGAGAATACTGCAACATCTTC
The DNA here is from genome assembly GCA_029338675.1 of Lachnospiraceae bacterium. GTDB lineage: Bacteria > Bacillota > Clostridia > Lachnospirales > Lachnospiraceae > Coprococcus_C. The sequence continues at coordinate 20,941 of JAQYAV010000085.1, read as the reverse complement.
CTTCTTATCAGCTTCTTCCTTAGCCTCAACCTCTGCTGCCTTCACAACCTTAAGCGGTACTTCTGCAATGAATGTTGAGCCAATGCCTTCCTTACTCTGTACAGTAATTGTACCACCCATAAGTTCAGCAATCTGTCTTGAAATAACAAGACCAAGACCTGAACCACCATACTTTCTAGTATCTGAAGAATCAACCTGTGAGAATCTTACAAATAATTTATCCATATCCTTTTCAGATATACCAATACCAGAATCTGCAACAGCTATTCTCATATTAATTTTATCACTATCGCTATCAATAGCAGCTATCTTAACCCTTACACTTCCTTCAGATGTAAATTTAAGTGCATTAGAAAGTAAGCAATTAAGAATCTGTTGAATTCTTTGTCCGTCACCCTTAACAAGCTTAGGAATATTACTTCCAAATGTACAATCAAGAGCCAAGCCCTTGTTAGTAGCTAGTGGAACCTGAGCTGCAACTGTTTCCTCAATTGCACTCTTAACATCAAATATCTCATCCTTCAAGCTATATTTACCAGCTTCAAGTTTACTAATATCAAGAATATCATTAATCAATCTAAGCAATGTATCTGCACAATTCTTTGCAGTAAATAAGTTATCACGATAATCCGCTTGTAAATCATCAGCCATAAGTGTAAGCTGAAGCATACCAAGTATTCCATTAATAGGGGTTCTTATTTCATGGCTCATATTAGCAAGGAATTCTGCCTGAGTCTTATATGCTGCATTAGCATCTTCAATCGCCTTAGAAAGCTTATTCTCTGTTTCCTTCTGGTCAGTAATATCAATAACTACCATATTAATATAGTCATTCTCTGACTTATACATTACTGTATTGAATACTTTTCCCAAAGATTCCATTGTAATCTCTACATCCATGAAATCTCCCTGCTTAGTTCCAGAAGTATTATAAGCAGTAAACCATGCATTAATATCTTTAAGAACATCTATCTTGCTCTCGCCCAATATTTTATTCTCATAATCCGATGCATCTAAGTTAAAGTAACTACCAAACTTCTCATTAGCCTCTTCTATGCAATAACCACAACCGTTGCCCATAGAATCAGTTATTATCTTTGCCTGAGCAAAGCCTATAGGAAGATTCATAAAGAGCTTCTTATACTTATCGCTTGAGGGATAACCTGCAATAGATTTGCCACATAGAATGTATATTACAAAGGATGAAACCCCTGCGCACACAACACCCATTACCACGCCAGCTACAGTAGCTCCAAATGCAATTCCTACGATTACACCACATACAATCTCAAGTACTGCTGTGATAATCATAATCTTCTGCCAGCCAAGTTCTTTTATCTTATCCATAAACTAAACACACCCCTATTCTCATGTTTAATGTGCATATGCAACAAAAACATTAATATTTATTGTTATTATATTATAAATATTCTACATGGTCAATTCATTGTTAGTCATTTACACCTTATTTTTTGCTATATTTCGAGGGATATTCTTATATTAAATTAACGTTAATTCTATTATTGCTATTTGGCTTCTTTTTCCATTGATTTTGTCTTATTTTTTCCATTCAACAAAATAATTCCTATAAATAAAACCCATGCAATTGCAGATATAATTATTCCAATATTTAATCCAACAGGAGTGTATTTCATCTCAATCGTATGTTTGCCCGGCTCAATATCCACACCAATAAAGCCCTGTAACACCTTGAAAAATTCTGTTTTTCTACCATCTACATAAACTTCCCATCCCAAATCATATGGAATTGATGTAAACAATATTTGGTCTTCCTGCATAACAACATCTCCGTGAATATATCCATCTTCGTATTTATCCACCTTAAGCATAGAACTCTTTGCTTTCGTATAGAATTCCTGATATGCACTTTCATCAAATGTAGCAACATTGAGTGTTAGATTCTTCTCAACTGGATCAACACTCTTAAAATAGTACTCTATAGATACATACTGATTTTTCTCAAGCTTCCCTAAATGAAATATTTGCCACATATATCTATCATATGTAAGTTCCTTTTCGTCAACAGAAAAACGAATTTTATTTATTGAATTACCTCTACATTCTACATAATAATCACCTGGTTCATTTACATAGAATGAAACATTAACTCTTACCTCGCCCTTCTCATCAGGTGTATAGTATACTTTATTGCCCTCTATTCTAGTTGTACTTTGTTCACTAGATGTCATAAGTGACAAATCCTCTTTAACAGTGAAGAAAGATGGGGCATACATCATTACATTAGACAATGCATTCTGAACTACAAAGCTATTACCAGACATAGTGTGTTCTTTAACATTTGTAGAAACACCAAATCCAATAGACAGCGGATAAGGGTTAGTATATATTCCTACTCCCTCAACATCGTCAATGTGATTGAAATCAAAATTATCATAGTCATCTTCTCTCTTCAACAAATACTTTACATTAAGAAGAGAATTGGTAAACGGTGTGCTTCCCATGTATAAAAACTCATTTGCACCAGTGTAAAAGCCTAATTTGCCCATTGCAGTTACTGCATTACCATTAACAGTAGAACAAAATGTTCCTACACTAGGCATATTATGCCATGATGCTTCATCTAAAACAGTTGAATCCATTAATTCTGCTCTATAGAATTCCGGTCCCTCTTCTTTTGCCATTTTCTTTACTTTATTATAGGCTGCAGTGACATTTTTGCTTGTTGAATAGTACTTAGCTGCATCTGAATACCCATTCTCAAGATATCCACTTACACCACTAATAAGCATCTCAATTACACATACCCCAGATATAATATATACAAATGCATCTCTCTTAATCTTCTTAGTTGTTCCAAGACATAAAATCACTGTATATATCGTCAAGAAAACAGCAGTTCCAATTATTACTTCCTTACTAAGCTTAGACTGTGTATTACAATATATTGTTGCAGCTACTGTAAACATTGTGCCTGCCAAAATAAGAGGTATATTATAGCTTCTTATCTCTTGCAATACATCATAAGTCATAATAAGAAGTATGAAGATATACAGGAAAGAAAATCTATTAGGTATTCCATATTGATCATGCATTCCATGCCATATATAATTTGGCAATACATTATTGAAGCTTATCATCAATACCACAAGAAGAAATACATATCTTATCTTATCAAAAAGCTTTGCCTTGTTAGAAATTAGATAAAGTGCAATGGATATTATTGCAAGTGTTCCACAGAAAAGATTCACTCCACCATCAAAATTCTGATTAGTAATTGGATCTGTAAGGAAAAATTGTTGTTTAATCAAAACAAAAATATTGCCATACCATTCACTCTTAGGCAGCTTCATCTCACCTGCTGCCGTTGTTTTTATTCCAAAATAGGCTGGTAAGAGCAAGAACGCTGCCATTCCGCCTGACATAAGTGAAGCAACTGCAAATCCAATTCCATTATTAAAGAAATTCTTAATACTCTTGTGATTGTATGTTATAAACCAAAGAACTAAAAATACACATATAATATATCCAATATAGTAGTTGCAATATAAAGCGTAAAACAATGAAAGAACATATAACTTGATATCTTTTTCTTCTACTAAACGCTTAAATCCAAGCATAATAAGAGGAAGAGCAATAAGACAATCCATCCACATAGAATTCCAAAAATATCCAACCACATAGTTACTAAATGCATAACTAATTGCAATTGCTACTATTATTAGATTTCTTTTTTTCTCTCCATCCTTATAGCTAAGAAAATGTACCATAGTAACCGAGCATAAGGAAATCTTTATTGCCATAACTATACAAGCCACTGCAATAATACTCTCTTTGCCAAATATCAAAAATAATAAATTAAATGGACTCGAAAGATAATAAGCTGCCAAAGAAACAAAGTTTGATCCTAATGCTATATTCCATGAATAAAATAAGCTGCCCTCATTAAGTAACTTATCTCTTAATTCTGAATAAAATGGAATATACTGATGTATGCTATCTACTATTGTCATAGAATGTGTTCCAAAAGGAGCAATCCTTTGCACAATGAATATAGCTATCATTGTCACAAAGGAGATAATAAATGCCAGAAAATAACAATAATTGTCATTCACTATTTCAATAAAGCTTCGACGCTTGTCCCTAAATACAAAAAGCTTACTTATCACGTAATTTATTACTATTACAACAAATTGAACGAATATTTTAGAAAACAATTCTTTTAATCTAAAGCTGTCACATAATATAGCAAATCCCAACACTTCAACAACCATGGATACTATTCTTCCTGCAACAAACAATATAGCCTCAACAATTGTTTTATATATGCCAAGATTTTTACTTTCAAATACAAAATATTTGTTAGTTACATATGCGAATAAAATTGCACATATAATTGCAATAACATTGCATAAATTTCTACTTGCAGGTGTTAGTAATCTTAAGCCAAAGAAGACAATAAAATTAACCAATGTAGTACATCCACCAACAATAAGATATCTGATTTTATCACTTTTTAATAACTTTTCAATATAACCATGCATAACTAACTCCTACTATATTAATCACAAAATTCAATAACCTTATCATATTCCATGTTGCCGCCAAATATATCCAAAGCACTTCCAATAGTAACATCTATTTTATTGTCAGCTAATTCTCGCAACTTCTCTAAATCAGAAAATGAGCCTACTCCACCAGCATATGTTATTGGAAGCTTGCCCCAATTTCCAAGTAATTCAGCTAATTCTTCCTCAATTCCTTTAGCTTTACCTTCAACATCTACTGCGTGAATAAGATATTCTGAGCAATACTCTGAAAGCTCATCCAATACCATTTCAGACACAACAACATCTGTAAACTTCTGCCATCTGTCTGTTACTATGTAATACTGTCTGTCTTTCTTTCTGCAGCTTAAATCTAATACAAGATGCTCTCTTCCCACTATATCTCTTAGCTTGTTCAAATTATCATAATTAATCTTACCATCTTTAAATACATAGGATGTAACAATGACATGGGTAGCTCCCATATTAATGTAATCCCTTGCATTATCTGCATTAACTCCCCCGCCTATCTGAAGACCGCCTGGATAAGCCTTAAGTGCCTTCTTAGCCTGTTCAATATCAGCTTCATAGTATTCACTATCCTTGGCATTAAGTATTATTATATGTCCACCTTTAATGTTATTTTTCTTATATAAATCAGCATAAAAGTCTGCATCTAAATCTGACACAAAATTGTTCTTTGCGCTATCTGCCTCATCCTTAAGGCTCCCCCCAACTATCTGTTTAACTTTGCCATTATGAATATCTATACATGGTCTGAATCTCATCTCTACACCTCATCTATTATCTTGTTCCTTTAATTAACACAAGATGTCAAACTCTCTTCTTGTTTATCTTGTCTGCCAAGTAATATGCACTGCAAAACACGTTTTATTTATCTAGTATTTCCGCACATTTTCCTTTTTAAACTACCGAATTAGTATAGCATAGCAAGGTTTTATAGTAAAGCTGACATTTGTATCATCACCTTATACAATTTGTATATTAATATACTGCAATTGCACTTTACGTTTACAAGATTAAAATGTTATAATTTGGGAAGATTAATAAGATTCACTAGACGATTAAAGAGATTTGAGAGGTAGATTAGTATGAATTCATTTCTTAAAAGTGAAATCAACAATTGTTATATGTATGGGGAGATAATTACGCAGCAGGGTTTTGGTCCACAGGCTAACATTTCCATGAAAGATATGATTAAGTTTGATTTATTACAGTTTTTGGCATATATATTGGATACCCAGGATGGTCCTTTGTTTTCCGAGACATCATTCATCTTTGAATATTTAGGCGAATATTTCACACCTAACAAGCTTACTATATTTAAGTTTGAGCGTACTGAGAACGAAGAATTTTCTAAAACAATCCCTCGTTCTCTTACATATTTTGCAGAAGCAGACTTGTCTGGCAAAACAGCATATACAACTGCCGGTTTTTCAAAGGCACGTAACTTATATAATATATACGATAAGCTTGGACAAGAATTCATGGCTAGCAACAACACTATTACTGAAACAGAATTAAAGAGATTTAATGAATATACAGATATGCTGGAAAAATATCTTCGTAAGCATAATATCTTTGAAGCTGGTTCTCCATCTCAGTTTAAGAATAAAACTAAAGGTAATGTCACCGTTTCAAAGAATAAGTCTAATAGTTCAGATAACGCAAAAGCTACTACCCCTAGCAATAAGGCATTAGAGGGAATGAAAGGCACAATCAATTCTGAAGAAGTTGCTGAGAAGGAAGTAACCTTGAATGAGTTACTAGATGAGCTTAATGCTTTAACAGGGCTTGATCAGGTTAAGAAGGATATCAAAGAGCTTATCAATTTACTCAAGGTCAAAAAGCTTCGCGAGGAACGTGGAATGAAGCAGCCTTCCATCTCATTACATATGGTATTTTCCGGCAATCCTGGTACTGGTAAAACAACTGTTGCGCGACTTTTAGCAAAGATTTATAAAGCTTTGGAGATACTTCCAGAGGGACAGCTAGTAGAGGTTGATCGTTCTAACTTAGTTGAGGGCTACGTTGGTCAGACTGCAACTAAAACAAAAGAAGTTGTAGAAAGTGCTTTAGGCGGAGTTTTATTTATCGATGAAGCCTATACCTTAACTGCTAACAAAGGCGAGAAGGATTTTGGACAAGAAGCTGTTGATACATTGCTTAAGCTTATGGAAGACAACAGAGATAATCTAATTGTTATCGTAGCAGGTTACACTGAACTTATGGAAGAATTTGTCAACTCTAACCCTGGTCTTCGCTCAAGATTTAACAAGTATATTAATTTTCAGGATTATACTGGAGAACAGTTATACGAGATATTTATTTCTATGTGCAAAAAACAGGAGTATTATCCAAACACTCCTGCTAAAACATACGTTAAAGAACACTTTAATGAACTTGTAGAAAACAAAGACGAGAATTTCGCCAACGCACGTGAGATAAGAAATTATCTTGAGCGCTCTATTCAAAGACAGGCTAGTCGAATTGTCACTCTTGAAAAGGTTACAGACAAACAGCTTAGTACCCTCACTAAAGAGGACTTAAAAGAATAGATTTATATCTGTTATTTTGAACTATTAATTATAGTTCAAAAGGTTCTTTCTCTAAATTGAAATTTGGATTATAGAATGGGTCTGGTACATCATAGCATTTTTGCCATTTTGACTTGAACATTTTTTCTTCTATTTTAGCTTGGCTATTGCTTACTGATGTATCTAGATTCATTTCATTTGAAGATTTCTTAATCATGCTCCATGCAGCATCTGCTGCTACTACAATAAGTCTATCTTGTTCTCTCACTTTAAGACAAAAATCAATATCTCCAAGCTCACTCTCATAGCTTTCATCAAAGCCCCTGACAGCATCAAATGCATTTTTTTTAATAATAACACACGAAGCAGAAGCTGCAGTGTAATCGCAATTCACTCTATTATGCATCAAATATCCAAAGTCATTTTTTTTAAGTCCCTGATAAGCATATGAGTACAGTCCATTTACACCAAGTACAATTCCGCCATTACATAATACATTATTATCAACGTATACGTTTCCTGCAACCATTCCAACCTCAGGTCGCATGCATATTCCTAACATTTCTCCAATAGAATTAACGTCATCTATTGTAATATTATTATCAATAAATAAGAAATAATCACCCTTTGCAACACTTGCCGCATAATTTCTAAGAGCATTTTTGTTCTTTAATTCCGGTTTAGATATTACTCTTATGTTTTTACGCATTGCCTCTAAATGTCTGTAACAAAGCGTATTTGTTGTATCAGCCTCTTTATTGTCTGCAATAATTACTTCAAAATTACTATATCTTGCTTTCTCAAATAAAGGTGTCAAGCATGCCTTCATATTATCTTCATTGTCACATCCAGATATAATAATCGAAATAAATGGATTTCCAGGAGTCTCATATAGTACTTTATATATTCCCCACATCTCAGTATGCGATACAGTTGCATAATAACCTATTCTCTTTATATGATCCGTTAACGCTTTTTTACCAGCTTCCTTTGCATACTCCTTCTTATGAGGATTCGACGCAACAGATCTATTATTTATTCTCCAATGGTATAGCACTCTAGCAATATGTTTTATGCTTTTTGCCTGCTCACAGCATCTTAAAATAAAATCATAATCCTGTGCACCATCATACTCTCTTCTAAATCCACCAATATTAAGAGCAAGCTCTCTTTTTGCTACAAAAAAATGTGTAATATAATTGTGTGCTCTAAGCAAATCAATATTAAAGTCAGGCTTAAATGCTGGATCTGAGAACTTCGAGCCATCCTCTGACATCTTATCCTCATCAGAATAAAGCACGTCATATGCTCTATATTGCAACTCACTTACAATACTAAACAATGCATCCTCAGTAAGAATATCATCATGATCAAGTAGCGCAATATATTCTCCCTCAGCCATAGCAAGCGCTTTGTTTGTATTTTCAGAAATTCCTAGATTCTCCTCTAAAAGCTTATATTTTATTCTAGAATCTTCCTCCATATATTGTCTGATTATTCTTTCAGTTTCTAGACTATAAACCTTGTCATACGCCGATTGCTCTTTTTCTACAGCCTTCTTCTCAACAATTCTTGTTCCATCCACAAGACAAAGCTCCCAATTAGAATAAGTTTGTCTTTGAACAGACTCTATCATTGCACGTAAAAAGAACTCAGGAGTCATATAAACTGGTACAAGTATACTTATAAGAGGTTCATACTCAAAGCTAGTCTCTGATTGTCTAACTATTTCCTCCTCATCCACCTGATGATTTTCTCGATACCAATTGTTGTATGCAAGCCCTGGGCCTGACATTTTATATTTTACCCGGGATAAAACACCGCTTAACCCATTGTATTTTACATAGTTTAAGCCTTTTTTTATATTCTGGCTATTAAGTGCTGATAAACTAATCTTCATAACTATATAATTACCTCCGAATTGTCCTTTGCCAACCTAAAATCAGTATTCTTCAAGGACAATCCTTTATTATAATACATATCCCCATCTCTAAGAATATCTATCCAACGTGCTTTAAATTGCTCGATTTCATCATAGAATCGTTCAAGCTTCTCCTCTGTATCCTCCTGTCCTCTAGACAAGGACTCATAGTGATGTAATACAACATTTGCATCATATACAACAAGCTTGTTATGTTTTCTTACCTTAAGGCACAAATCTACATCATTAAATGCAACCCCTAATTCTTCGTCAAAGCCCCCTATCTCAACAAATAGCTTACTACTAATCATTAAACAAGCGGCTGTAACAGCGCTATAATTACACGTTGCGTATATTCTGTCATAATATGTTGGATTATTAGCATCTACTCCTGCAAAAGCATTTCCTGCTATTCCCCCCATGCCAATAATAATTCCTGCATGCTGGACAAGTCCATTTTCATACAAAAGCCTTGCTCCTGCAATTCCAACCTCATCACGCTGGCAATGGCCAAGTAATCTATATATCGCTAGTCCATCTATCATTTCAGTATCATTATTAAGCATCAATAAATAATCACCGCTAGCTGCTCTTGCTCCAAAGTTATTTATAGCTGAATAGTTAAATTCGCCCTTCCAATATACTACCTTTACCTGACTTGAATATTCAGTAATATGCTTATAATATTCAAAGGTTTCTGGTTCAACACTATTATTCTCGACAATAATAATCTCATAATTTCCATATAGAGATTTACTAAGTACAGAATCAACACATCTCGCCAAATCCTGGCTATGATCCTTGTTAGGAATAATAATCGAAACAAGTGATTCCTCTTTAGGAATATAGATTATATCATTCATACCTGCAATGTTTTGATGCTCCAAAACTGCATTTACGCCTTCTCTTTCAAGATGTCTTCTAACACAAGTTTTGGCATAATCCTCTTTGAATCTAACTGATAATTTATTTAGGTTATCTAATCTATTTAAGCTACTTACACCTTCACTGTACAAAACCATTGGAATATGCATAATGTTACTAGCTAACTCAACGCATCTTAAAATAAAATCATAATCTGATGTATCAACAAGGGCTAATTTCTCATAGGAATTAATTTCAGGAAAAATCTCTGATTCAATAAGCCTTTTTGAAAATGCCTTTGAGATTCCAACAATTCTGCCTATATAGTTATAGCTTCTAATTAAATCAATACTAAAATCAGGTTTAAGAACAGGTTTAAATCTCTCCCCTGTATCAACATCTATATTATCGCTATCACAATATATAATGTCTGGATTATCCTCCTCAAAACACTTTGCAATATTATATAAGGCCTCTGGTTGCAGATAATCCTTTACATCACCAAAAACAAAACAATATTTCTGTTTTTCTTCAAATAAAGCCTGTTGCAGCACTTTTGATGTAAGTACTTCAAATTGAGTAAAAATCTGTTCACTAAGACTTTCACTAATATAATCAACTGAAATTGATTTGTTATTATTAGAAATAATTACCCCTATTCCACAATCTAAATAATTTGCCATCTTCTTAAGCTTACTTTGCTTAATAATAGAAGGTTCTCTATCCGAAAGCCACTGACTATATGATATTTCTCTGGTAAAATTTCTAGGTGACAGCTTCTTTACAAATTTGCCTGCAGTAGCTTTAATGCCAAGTCGCTTCAAGCTATAAACAGTTCTTCTTGCATATCTGTTTATCTTGGCAATTCTTTTGGATTTATATATCTTCACAAAAGGTCTTATTCTCTTAACATATTCCTTATTGCCTGACTTTATTTTAACCCACATAGCATCCTTACTACATGGAACAGTAAGCTGGAACATTTTCAACATTTTGTTTCCTTCTACCAGATATAATCCTTCAAGAAGTTCATCATGCCACTGAATGTCATATTCAATAGAATCCCCAAAATCTTCACTGCTTGATACAGCAATCTCCGGTTTCTTATTGTAGGCAACATAACCATTTATCACATTTTTCTTAGCATTATTATCTATTCCATTATCTATTGAAATCACATCACAAAATAGTGTGTCATAGCACTTTTTTATTAGGTATCCTCCACAACAATAATGCTCATACCACTCATCAGTTTCACTATTCACTAATGTCATAACATGTAATCTTGCGTTATCGCTGAATCTTTTTGGCATTTTAATAGTTAAATACATCGTGCTATCTATAGATTCATCACAAAATTCGAAGCAATCTTTTTCGTTAATCTTTTTGATTGCAATGTCAAATTTAAGCTCATAAACCTTATCATCCTCAAGAAATATCTGCATAGTTTTTGCAGACATTATCTTAGCGCAAACAAACCCCTCTAAGACAATCTGATTATCATTATTCACATGTGCTCTTAAATTCTTAAAAATAAATTTGCTATCCATACCATAATCCAATCATTAAATTTCTGTTTTTTTGCTCTTTTTTGGCTTCCAAACAGAAGGACAAAATAGTAACAAGATTGGGAATAATTCTAATCTTCCCGCTAACATATCAAACATTAAAACATATTTTGAGAAATTTGAAAAGAAACCAAAATTCCTAACAGGGCCTGTCATATTAAGTCCAGGTCCAATATTATTAATAGTTGCCGCCACCGAAGTAAAGTTAGTAATCATGTCATGATTTTCAAACGACAACAGAAACAAAGATACCACAAATATTAAAATAAATGTTACTAAGTATACATTTGTAGCTCTGATTGTTTCATGCTCCACAATTTTACCTTCCATCTTAATTTTCTTAACACTTCTTGGATGAAGATAAGATATTATATCCGCATCTCTAATCCCTGCTTCAATTTGAACACTATAGCTTGAACCATTACCTGTTATCCCCAACACATCATATGTTTCTGCTACCTTTTGTACTATCTCATGATTAACATCTATTACTGTAATATCATGATTTTCTTTACTAAGACTCTCTACTAAGGAAATACCTACTTTTCCACAACCTACTATAATAATATTAAAACCATGTGTTTTCTTTGAGAAAAGTCCCATGACAAAATATATTCCTTTCTACTACAATATATTTGTAAAATAATATTCTTCTATTATTATTCAATGAATATATAATTCTCGCAGAAGAATACCTATCTAATTGCATTTTTCCTTTAATGGTTATCATACTCTATATTTGTAATTATTTCAACAAATTTGCCCCTATAATGCTTTTGTAAACACTGTATATTGCTTAATTCTTAACGACTTTTAATATTTGTCACATTTATTGACACTCTAAAACAGGCTATGATAAAATATTGTAGTTATCAAATGTTGCTATATTTCAGGCAACAAATATCAAGAATAGTAAAGGAGAACAAAAATGAGAGCAAAGAAGCTTTGCGCTGTCGCTCTTACACTTTGCATGCTTGGAGCTACAGGCTGTCAGGGAAGCAGTAAGAACGACACTACTACTTCAACAGAAGCTACAACTGTTGCAGAAACAACTGAAGCATCAGCAACTGACGTTGCAACTACAGATGATGCTACAGCAGAAATCCCTTCTCTTAAAGAGATTTACAAGGATGATTTCTTAATTGGTACAATTTATGCTGAAGGTAGTCTTAACGAGAAGGACGTTGCTTTAATGGATAGCCAATTCAACGTTATTACACCTGAGAATATCATGAAACCAGAAGGTATGCAGAATGTAGAGGGGACATTTACATATACTTCCGCAGACAAAATGATTGAATTTGCTAATGAGCATAACTTAAAAGTAGTCGGTCATAATCTTGCTTGGCATCAGCAGTCTCCATCATGGATGGCTCAGGATAAAAATGATCGTGACAAAGCAATTGAGCAACTCAAATCACATATCACTAACGTTGCAGGGCACTACAAGGGTAAGCTCATTTCATGGGATGTTGTAAATGAAGCTATCGAAGATGGTGTTAGTCTTCCAGCTGATGGTGATTGGACAAAATGTCTTAGAAAGAATCAGTGGTACAATGCAATTGGACCAGAGTATTTAGCAATGGCATTCCAGTTTGCAAGAGAAGCTGATCCAGATTGTAAGTTATACTATAACGATTATAATCTTGAGCTTCAGCAGAAGGCTGATGTAGCTTATGCTATGCTTAAGGATTTTCTTGAGCAGGGTGTTCCTATCGATGGAATTGGTATCCAGGGACATATGCAGACAGGTGTTCCTGCTGGTGGTCTTGATTATGCATTAAGCCGTTTTAGCGAATTAGATATCGAGATTAGTGTAACTGAGCTTGATGTAACTTACAATGGCGCTGCTGGTCCTTCACTTACAGAAGAAGAGCAGGTAAAGCAGGCTATTACTTATGCACAGATTTTCAAAACACTAAAAAATCATAGTGACAAGGTAGAAAGAGTTACTTTCTGGGGAACTGTTGATTCACAGAGTTGGAGAGGCGAGTCTTTCCCTCTTCTCTTTGATAGTTTATATCAACCAAAGGAAGCATTTTACGCTGTAGCTGATCCAGAGGGATATTTAGAAAAGCACGCCGAAGACCTTGGTGTTATGCCAACAGTTGAAGCAAATGCTACTTATGGTACTCCTACTGTAGATGGTGAGGAAGACGAGATTTGGAAAGACGCAGAGGATATTAAGATTAATCGCCAGGTAATGGCTTGGGAAGGTGCTACAGGTACTGCAAAGGCATTATGGGATGAAAATAATCTCTATATCTTGGTTCACGTAAAGGACGATGCACTTGATGCAACAGCAGAAAATGCTTACGAGCACGATTCAATTGAGCTTTTCGTTGATGAGGATAATGGTAAAACTGCTAGCTACGGTGCTGACGACGGACAGTACAGAATTGATGTCAATGGAGAGATTACATTTGGTACATATCCTGGACAGGATGGTGTTAAAGGCTTCGCAGTTAAAGAAGACGGCGGATACAGAATTGAAATGGTTATTCCATTTACTGCACCAGTTACTGAAAATACAGTAATCGGTTTCGATGCTCAGGTTAATGATGCAAAGGATGGTGCTAGAATTAGCGTAGCTAAGTTCTGTGATTCAACTGATAATTCTTACATGACTACAGAGAACTTCGGTACTCTTAAGTTAGTAAAATAATACTTAATTAACATCGGTAATATTAAGTCAGTGAAATAATACTTAATTTACATCAGTAATATTAAGTTGGTAAAATAATACTTAATTAGCAATAGAATTATAATTTACATATTGCAAAATTAATAAGGCTTTCACTTATTCCTATAAGTGGAAGTCTTATTTTATTGAAATAAAAAGGCTAGATATTATACGCTTCCCAAGCTGTTATATTAACTAACAGTTTGGATTACATATATATCTAGCCTTATATTATGTTCTAATTATTATATTTTATAACTATCTTCAGCAAGTCTAGCAAAGACTACTTAAGGTACATACGTCGACTTTATTATCAACTTTCTTTGCACATATCAGCGATCCCGTTAAGAAACTTAAGCATCTACGAGAGTATTTACATTAGATTTATCTACAACCGATAATCTACATGCAATATGATCTGTTGCAAAAGGAGAATTAGTAACAATGTTGTTGTAAATCGAAATAATTGGATCATGTCCCTGACCAAATGGATCCTGTCCAATTGCTGCTGCAATAACCCCCTTCTTAATGTAATCGTAGATTTCCTTACTATGATCAAATGATACAAGTGAAACTCTTCCGATTGAGCCAGTGTCAACAATTGCTCTTGCAACATCTAATGGGAAACCAGTTACTAAGTATATTACATCTAAGTCTGGTGTAGTCTTAATCATGTCTATAGCCTTGTTATATGTATCCTCTGGTGACTCTAAAGACTCTACACACTTAACAATCTTTATATTCTTATTACCAGCTAAATAATTCTCAAATGTTTCCTTTCGTTCAGTATAAACACCAACAGTAAGGTCACCATAGATAATACCAACCCTACCAGATTTGTTAAGGAATCTTTCAGTTGCCTTAGCTGCCATTATACCTGCACACTGTGAATCAGGGCTAAAACAAGCAACACGCTTAATCTCAGGAGCACAATCACAGTTATATGTTACAACCTTAATTCCCTTACTAATTGCTTCCTTAAGTTGATCATTAGCACCACCAAGGAAACCAGGTAAAACAATTGCATCAAAGTTATCTGCTATGCAGTTTTCAACATAGCCTCTAACCTGTGAATCCAAATCTTCAACGCCACCACAAATCATATAGTCTACTTCAGCATTTCTATCTGAAAGCTCTTTCTGCGCATAGTAGATACCTCTACGAACACCATACCAGAAATCATTATCAAGCATACTCATAACTGCAATCTTAACCTTCTTAGCTCTGTCTTTTTCAATAGGAACAACTGCAGTACTAAACTGCTTAAGAAGATTCTGAATTCCTGTAAGCATATTGCCAAGTGCATCAACATTTGCACCAATCTGGCTTGATTCAGCAGCAGTTTCCTGAGAAGCAGCTGCAATCTCACGTGTATTCTCACTAATTGCAATAGAAGCATCGTACAAGTTTGCTGCCTTTTCCTTTGATAAATCTGAATTATTTGCAATAACATCAATCTTATCAGAAATATCATTAATCTTATCGTTAATCTTATTAGAATGCTGATTAATTGACTTGAAGGATTTATTAACTATTGTAAATGTATCCTTACTCTCGTTAAATCTATTCTCACAAGTCTTAATGCTAACGTTAACCTGCTTGCTTGTATCAATAATCTCCTTAACGATTTCGTTGATACGTCCCATGCCCTCTTTTGTCTTTACTGACATCTCATTCATCTCGTCAGCAACAACTGCGAAGCCTTTTCCTGCCTGACCTGCTCTTGCTGCTTCAATTGATGCATTAAATGCCAAGAGTCTAAGCTGTTCACTTACTCCAATAATGAAATCTCCAACCTCTTCAATTCTCGCAATTTCATCATTAAATTCATTAAGGATTTCATTGATGTTATTCAAATCCAAAGTTACGACTTCCATATCAGATTCGTAACTTGAAAGGTTCTGTAAACCACCTTCGCAAACGCTTACAGTATCATCAAGAACCTTCTTTATATTCTTCATAGATGCATCAATTTCATCCATCTTTGCACCATTCTCTTCAATAATGTCAAGATTCTCTTTAACTAAGTCAAGCTGCTCACTAGCCTTAACTGCAACTGCTGATACACCATCAGCTATCTGCTCATTACCCTGCTGGTTAGCTTCAACACTTTTAGATAACGTATCTATAGCATCTGAAAGAACTACAACATTTCCTTTTGTCGCTTCAACAAAAGTCATCAAATTACTCTTAATCGAGTTAAAAGCACTTGCCATAACTGCAGACATATTCTCGCTTCCATTAACTTGAATATCTTCTACATTAAGCTTACCTTGAACAATCTCTTGCGCTTTACTCATGATCTTTTGGTGCGCCATATTTTTCGCTATTAACACACCTGCAAGAGCAAGTATTGCAAGGGCTTCCACAATTATAATTGCAATAAAAACACCATCTGCCATACAATCCCTCCATATACTTTTAATTGCTGTATTAGTATTTTGGCATAGCCAATTACAGAAATGTGATATACAAAATTAAACTTGCATATCATGATATATTTCTTAATATCGAAACATACCGACTTACAGTTATTGTAACATAAATAGACTGTAAAATAAACTTTTTATATGCATTTTTACAATTTTTTATAAAAAAAGACCGCTTCTATTGTTATTTTAACTAAAAATAATCAAATGAAGCGATCATTTTATTTTTATTCAATTTTCTTTGAGTAATTTTACCAATTATGATACTAATTTATTGCTATAGTTCTGTCTTCCTTAGGAAGTTTATCCTTCTTTGGAATGTTAATCTCTAGTACTCCATTTTCAAATGATGCCTTAATATCATCTCTAGATACGTTATTTCCAACATAGAAGCTTCTCTTACAGTTTTCTACATATCTTTCTCTGCAGATATAGCCAACCTTTGGCTTGCTTGCTTGCTTTGTAGCTTCTGAAGTATTACTATCTGTAGCTTCCTCAGTTGATTCACTGTTGTCCTTTCCTTGGTTGCATTTTGCTGTTACAGTTAAATATCCATTATCTACTACTGCTTCAATGTTCTCCTTGCTATATCCTGGCAAGTTCATTAATAATTGATATCCTTCTGGTGTTTCCATAATATCTGTCTGCATTACATTTCTTAAAGAAAAGTTCTTCTCTGGTTTAGCACTTGGTGTAATCTCACCTAAAATGTCATCAAATAAATCCTCAAATAATCCTCTACCATTAACACTTGTCATAAACATAAGCCATTGCTCCTTTCAAATTCATATCTCACATATTGTTTCTTCAAGGGAACTACTTACTATATTATCTATCATCACTTTCTATCTTCTATTGTTTCCCTTGTTCTATATACGTTATAACACTTTTATTAGCACTCGTCAATAGTGAGTGCTAATAATTTTTGTGAAAAATCTGTGAAATAAAAAAACTATCTTTAGACAGTACATTTTGTACTGAAAAAGATAGTTTATTAATCATCATACTATTTATGCTAATTCGTCCTGCAAGAACTTTTTAAGTGCTTCAAAGTCGCCTGAAGGATATTGCGAAATATCTTTATTGCTCTTGTTTATCACATCATTAGAAAGTAAAAATACTTTCATTCCAAGCTCCTCAACAACCATATCCTCGTCTACATCATTTCCAATCATAATACATTCATCTGCCTGAACGCCTAATCGATTTATTATCTCAATATAGTACTTTAGGTTTGGTTTTGAGTAACCAATATTCTCGTAAGTAGTGTATATTTCAAAATCGTCTTTATCTAACCCTGCCCATCTCATTCTGCTTTCAGTTGCATAAGAAGGAAATATTGGATTTGTAGCAAGAGCAACCTTAACGCCCTTTGATTTACATATATCTACTACTTCTTTGCTTGCCTCATTATAGCCACAGACAGATTTTGCTTCCTGAAATTCATTTTCGTAAAATCCATCAAAAATTAATCTATCGGTTTTCGCCTTATTGCCATATATCTCTTCAAATTTGCTCCAAAATGCTTCCTCATTTGTCATAGTTCCATTGTTCATTACCATGTTCTTTGTACCAGCCCAAATTGTCTGAATTAATTCTTCAGATTCATATCCATATGGTGCAAGCTTCTTGCATAATAACTTAAAATATACTTTTGTAAACACTTCATTATCCATAGGTAAAAGTGTTCCATCTAAATCAAATAAAACTGCTTTAATCATATAATTCTCCAATTTAAAGGGGGCAGTTATAATATACTCCCTGCTAACCACCTTACCTTTTTTATTTTTCGGTTGTTTTGTTCCACTCTTTGATATGTATAAAATAATACGTTAATCCTACAAATATCGCGCCACCAATTATGTTACCAATTGTAACAGGCACAAGATTCTTAAGCATTCCACTTGGCGATAGATTATTCATCTGTTCTGCAGTATATCCATATAACTCCATTGCCTTATCAGCATATTTTGCCTGTTTTGAAGCCAAAATTCCAGCTGGAATATAGTACATATTAGCAACACAGTGCTCAAAGCCGCCAATTACAAATGCAAATATTGGGAAGAAGATAGCAAATACTTTGCCAACTATATCCTTTGCAGAGCCAGCCATTAATATAGCCATACATACAAGTATATTGCAAAGAATACCTGAACATATTCCCTTTATAGGATCAATTGTTACCTTGCCCATTGCGACCTTGATTGTATATGCACCAAGTGTACCAGCTGTATAATCTAAGTTTCCTGAATATACAATAAGTACATCAACAATCATTGCTCCTATGAAGTTACTTATATATACAACAACCAGATTCCTAATCATCTGAAGGAATTTAATCTGCTTGTCCATAACTGCCATAGACATCATACAGTTTCCTGTAAATAACTCACCACCGCAAAATACAATCATCATAAGTCCAACTGGGAAGATGGCTGCTGCCAAGGTTCTAGCTAAACCTACATTAGAAATATCATGCACCGCTGTATTACTAGTTGCTCCTCCTATTGCGATAAATGCACCTGCCATAATACCTAATAGAATCATCTTAACAAGAGGAAGATTTCCTTTGACTTTTCCTCCTGATATATTGCCTTCAATTACCTCTTTTGGTGTATTAAAATTGTTACCCATTAATTAGCTCCTCCATTCAATACGACATACGAACTATATTATAGCACCTTTTTTTGACGCACTCCACCATATTTTTATTTTTCTTTATTTCTATCTTTGTTTCTATTTCTGCTGTTTTTATATCTCCTTCTCTTTACTTTGTTTCTGAAACGCTAGCAAAAAATAATTAAGCGACAATATTATGTCTTTTCCCAAACACTTATATGGGTAACGTAATATTGTCGCTTAATTAATTTTATGTATATTCTACTTACTAGAATTTTTCTTCTGTAATAGGATTTGTAAATCTGCTGAATACTGCTGTAGCATCCTTGAAATATAACACCTGCGTATTGCCATCATCTACAGAATACATTGCCTGTAAATGTGGATATGCATCTAACATTGACTGCTTTGCTTCTCTTCTATCGTCTTCAACTAATGTTCCTGATAGTCTAAGCCATTCTCCATCCTTAAATGCACATATCTCAACCTTTGGATTAGCGGCGATTTGCTTAGATACATCCTTTACCTTTCCAGTCTGAATGTATAACTTTCCTTCAAATATATTAACTGTTCCAAATGGTCTTACTCTTGGCTGATCACCATCAACTGTTGCTAAATAGTAAACCTCTGCATTTTTAATAAATTCTAATACTCTTTCCATAATTTATTTTTCCTCCTTGAGTTATTTATAATCTCTCGGAATCTCTAAGCCAGTAATTTCAAGGCTTTCAGATTCCTTTTTTTATAAAATCCCCCACTTTTTTTAAAAAAACACTTGACAAACACCGCAAAAAATGCGGCGCTTTGCGCCTATTGATTAATAAGAAACCGTCCGCACGGCGGTAAATATTTTTCAATGTGGAGGCGATTTTTATGTTACCTGTTAACTGTGGCAGTCATTCTGACTACCAAAACTTTGTTGTTACTAATCTTCGTAAATATTATCCTGATCCTGATGCTCTTGCACGTTCCACATGGGATGTCATTGAACGATTTTGGAATCTTGATTTGTCATATACAGATGAGTTAATGAAAGACAAATACTCCAAATTTGGTCCTGCTCCAAGAACTCCATCCTGCATGCTGCGTTCCTATCTTTTATCTATCGATTTTAAGGTTACTTCCTTAACTGAATGGGCTGCTCAGCTTAAAATCAATCCTCTTTATGCCATTCTTAGTGGATTTGAAGTAGGCAATACTCCTGGTGTTGGAACTTTTTATGATTTCATTAACCGTTGTCTGTGGGACTCCGATGATAGTCATATGTCTTCTCATATCCATCCCCTTAAGACAAAGGTTAAAAAGCCTAAATCTAAAGGAACAAAAGCTGATTCTGTAGAAAAAGTTACCGTTGCTGAACTCCTCCCTGAGTTGGAAAACACTGCGTTTCATTTAGATGATCAGCCGTATGCTTCTCTGTTTAAAATCTATAAAAAAGAATTCCTTGATATTTCTGTCGATAAAGGACTTATTCATAAAAATGCTTTAGCACTTGCCGGAGATGAAACTCCCGTTGTTACTTCACACCGTGAACGTAAGCATCGTGTCTGTAAATGCAAAGAAAACGGTATTACCGACTGCAAATGTGACCGCTACTTTTCCCAGCCCGACTGCGATATCGGATGGGATTCATCTCGTGATTGCTTTTATCACGGTTATGATTTATATATGCTTGTGGACTCACAAAGTGATTTACCTATATTTCCTCATTATTCCTGTGCTTCCAAACATGATTCCCACGGCTTTTTGCACGCTTTTTTCAGAATGAAAGCT
>JAQYAV010000084.1 GCA_029338675.1 Lachnospiraceae bacterium | reverse complement strand
GAACAACAAAAGTTAATGCATTATAACAAAAATAACTTGCATTATATAAAAATTTGTTATAAATTAATCGTAATGAGTTGTTTTGGCTCATTGCAGATTATATGAAAACAAACTAATAATTAACAATATATTAATTATTAGAATGTTATGTCCATGCTAAGAAGACATGGGGATGAATGGAGGAGAAATATGAAAAAAAGATTATTAGTATTTGTTGCAGCTTGTTCAATGATGATATCTATGACAGGTTGTGGAGGCTCAGATAAAAAGGAGACAACTGCAGAAGTTGAAATTAATGAGCCAACTAAGACAGTTGCTGAGGATGATACAACAGAAGGAAATACTGCTGAACCAGATGTAATTGTATCAGAGGAGATGACTACTGTTGATGATGCCACAGAAGATACTGAAGCAGCTGGTAATACAGAAGCTTCTAGTGAAGATGTAAGTGGAATGGAATGTCTCAACGGCGTATATTATGATGTCCAGGGAATGACATTATATCAGGATAATGGCAATACTCGTGTATATATGAGTGCTGATCAAACTGAGACACTTGCAATTGCAGTTACTAATCAGGGAACAGTTTCAGAAAGTGATATGTATACAGCATATGAAAATCAGATTAAGAAAGTTTATGGCGATAACTATACAGAAGATAAGTATAATAACGGAAAGTTAGATTTCGTTATGAAGAATTACTTAAATGGAAACGTAATGAATAACAGCATTGATGTTAAAACATATGTAAACACAAATGGTACGTTAACAATTTACCTTGAGCATTGTGTGAAGCATGGTGAAGCATTCCCAGCTACTGCAGAGCGTATTCTTGATTCAATTGTAATAAAATAATGATTTGATAATATAAAATACATATTGAATATAATAAGAACCGACATTGGAAGATATATAAATCTTTTAATGTCGGTTCTTTTATGCGTAATTATTGTACATTAATCCACTGTATATTGAGTTTGAATATGTTTCGCTGTTCTTAACGTTAGAATTAGGATAAGTGACTAATATCTTATTTATATATGAAGCAGGATCCAAAGTAAGTCTGTTAGTAGAAGCCACTATATCATTAGATATCTCGTCTGAACTACAGAATAATTCTTGGAAGGTTCCATTGCTTATGCCTTCTTCAATTGCTTCGTTATCCTTTATCATATAACCATCTTCACTAAAGGATATTCCAATTTTGCTGAAATCCTCCTTGTGATTAGCGGTTATTTTAGTAATATCCATATATAGATTTCTGCTTCCAAAATTATTTCCTGCTGAGTGACTCAAATTAACCAAAGTATTATATGCATCAACAAACATGTCTAATGATTTCTTGGCGTAATTCGTATCAGGTGCAAATCTAATCTCCAAATCACCATCTGTTTTATCATGAAAATCTAGTTCTATAAGCTGATTTATAGAAATGTGATTTGTAGATGATGTATGTGTTTCGTCATTTATAGAAAAGATTGCATCATCAGGAGCAACAAAAAGCTTATTGAGCCCAAGAATACTGCTTATTCCATTAACATTGTCTACATCCGAAAATACAAAGTATAAGCCGTTAGTTGTATTAGGCATACCAGTTTGTGCAGAGGAAATTTCCATTGCACTAGAATTGTCCTTTGATTGAATAGTGGCAGTAATGTTCAAATCTCTGTTATTAATATAGGAAGCAAGTTTGGTTTGAATATCAATGTTTGTATCTTTCTCAGTAATAGTAACAGAAAAATCAGAAGAATTTTGCGCAGTTGTTAAGCTAAATGTGTAAGTCCCTGATGGAATGGATAATTCATTGTTAGGTAAAAAATTACCAAGGTTAATCTGATTCTTTGCCAAAGCTTCAACAGAAATCTTAAGTTTATCAGGAAGAGAGTCTAGCTTCTGTTTCCTGATTGAACCAGATATTAAATCTGCATTCTCAGATTGAAATACTCTCTGGGAATACACCTTATCATCAGGATTAGAGAAGCTTTTAACAACTTCTATTAACGATAATGCAGATTCCTTTATATTAATCATTCTTTCTTGATTGGAAGCAGAATTAGAAATGATATACAAAGGAGAATTATCGTTATACTTTGTAATGTTGCTTGATACCTCTCTTAATTCGGAGGATCTATGCGTGGTTTCGCGTTTTATCGGAACAAGTTCAGAACTAAGATAATTATATACATTTGAATTAATTCTCATAAAATCCTCCTTTCTAGATGATACAGTCATCCACATTAAAATCTAGTTATACTTACTATCATTATATAGCTAGATTGCAAACACGTCTATTAGCAACATCTACAAAAATTGGATATAATAAATATAAACATAATACCAGAAGGAGAGTGAAAAAATCTAACATATACGAAAACATAAAAATATAAAAGATCTAACGGGGAGAAAGGAGGCTCTGTGGAAAAAACATATAAAGAATAATGGTTATGGAGATAAATATACATTACATTTTATAACAATTTTCTTGACTTTATTCCGTTCATTTGATATTCTATATGTTGCGATGGAAGAAGGTCTTTTTTTTATGCCTTAAAATCAGAATAATAATACGGAGGTGGATAGTTGTGCGTGTTAAAATAACATTGGCATGTCAGGATTGTAAACAGCGTAATTACAATATGACAAAGGATAAGAAAACGCATCCAGACAGAATGGAAACAAAGAAATATTGTAGATTCTGTAAGGCGCATACAATGCATAAGGAAACAAAGTAGTATCAATGAGTTTATTTTTGGGCTATTTGCGGGAACTCGTAGAAGCCAGAAGGAGTAAATATGGCAAAAAACAATGAGACATCCTCACCATCTTTGAAGAGAAGTTGGTTTCAGGAGCTTAAAGCAGAGTTTTCTAAAATAATTTGGCCTACGAAGCAATCATTGGGCAGACAGTCAGTTGTTGTATTAGTTATAGGAGCAATCTTAGCGCTGATTATTTTAGGATTTGATATCTTAATTAAAACAGGATTGTCTTACATTATAGCTGGTTAGGTAGGTGAAAGTATGTCAGAAATGATAGAAAATGAAACTACTATGGTTGAGGCTGTAACAGAAGGAAAGATACCTGCTAGCAAAGAAGCTAGATGGTATGTAGCTCATACTTATTCAGGTTATGAGAACAAAGTAAAGAACGATATCGAGATGACAATTGCTAATAGAAAGCTTCAGGATCAGATCTTAGAAGTTGCTGTACCTGTTCAGGAAGTTGTTGAGATGAAGAATGGAAAGAAGAGAACAGTTTCTAAGAAGTTATTCCCAGGCTATGTATTAGTAAATATGTTTATGAATGATGTTACTTGGTATATTGTTCGTAATACTCGTGGTGTTACTGGTTTTGTTGGACCAGAATCAAAGCCTGTACCACTCTCAGAGAGTGAGATGAAGAATCTTGGTATTAATACTAAGGCTATCGAGATCGACGCTGAGGTTGGCGATGTAATCAAGGTTATTACTGGTGCTTGGGAAGGTAACGTTGGCGAGGTTAAAGCCATCAATGATGGTAAGCAGACAGTTACTATTGATGTTGATATCTTTGGTAGAGCAACATCTGTAGAGATTGGTTTTGCAGATATTCAGAAGATGTAAAAAGAGTTAAGTGGAAGGGTATCCCCCGTTATACCACAATATATTTAGGAGGTACGCTATAATGGCGAAGAAAGTAGAAGGTTATATTAAATTACAGATACCTGCAGGAAAGGCAACACCTGCACCACCTGTTGGTCCTGCACTTGGACAGCACGGTGTTAACATTGTACAGTTCACTAAGGAATTCAATGCAAGAACTGCTGATCAGGGCGATATGATTATCCCTGTTGTAATCACAGTTTATGCAGACAAGAGCTTTAGCTTTATCACTAAGACTCCACCAGCAGCTGTTTTACTTAAGAAGGCGTGCGGCCTTAAGTCAGCATCTGCTGCTCCTAACAAGACTAAGGTGGCTAAGATATCTAAGGCTAAGATTCAGGAAATCGCTGAGCTTAAGATGCCAGACTTAAATGCTGCTTCATTAGAAGCTGCTATGAGCATGATCGCAGGTACAGCTCGTTCAATGGGAATCACTGTAGAAGACTAATTCTTACAGAATTTTCAATAGCGATTTGGAATTAATATGAATAGAGTAATGAAATAGAAAGTGGGAGGGTCGCTCCCGATAATACCACAGGAGGTTATTTTTAATGAAAAAGGGAAAAAGATATACAGAAGCTGCAAAGCTTATTGAAAAATCCAGTTTATATGAATTAGATGAGGCTGTATCTTTAGTAAAGAAGGCAGCTAGTGCTAAGTTTGATGAGACTATTGAAGCTCATTTAAGACTTGGTGTTGATGGTCGTCATGCAGATCAGCAGGTTCGTGGTGCTGTTGTACTTCCACACGGAACTGGTAAGACTGTAAAGGTTTTAGTTTTCGCTAAGGGTGATAAGGTAGACGAAGCTTTAGCTGCTGGTGCAGATTACGCTGGTGGTGATGAGTTAGTACCAAAGATCCAGAACGATGGATGGTTAGACTTCGACGTTGTTGTTGCAACTCCAGATATGATGGGTGTTGTTGGACGTTTAGGTAGAGTTCTCGGACCTAAGGGATTAATGCCAAACCCTAAGGCTGGTACAGTAACTATGGATGTTACTAAGGCTGTCAACGATATCAAAGCTGGTAAGATTGAGTATAGACTTGATAAGTCTAACATTATCCATGTGCCAATTGGAAAGGCTTCATTCACAGAGGAGCAGTTAACAGACAACTTCCAGACATTAATTGATGCAGTTATCAAGGCTAAGCCAGCAGCTGCAAAGGGACAGTACCTTAAGAGCGTAGTAATCGCTTCTACTATGGGTCCTGGAGTTAAGCTCAGCACAGCTAAGTATTAATTAATGGTATAACCAAAGTAAGAAATATATAGGTCGTGTGATAGCCTGTTCATATTTATATGAATAGACTGTCCCATGACCTTTTTTCTTAATAAAGATAAAACACATGCAATATGGATACTGCAATCCTGCTGCCCTTAGACAATGGGTGGTTTGCGTATTTGCGTATTTACACAAAATAATTGTATTAAAATGCTTGACAAACAAAAACTAATAATGTATTATAATCAATGTTGTAATTGAAAGATTGCGCATGCGGTAGTAGCTCAGCTGGATAGAGCACTTGGCTACGGACCAAGGTGTCGGGAGTTCGAATCTTCTCTGCCGCATTAAAAACTTCCTAAAGAGATTTAGGAAGTTTTTTTTATGAAACACGAAGAAACAAAGATATTTAACTAAGACTTCCTAATAAGACTTCCTAAAGTGATTTAGGAAGTTTTTTTATGAATCACAAAGATTTCAATGATATTTAACTTAGAATAGATAGGGGATATTTTGTTAAGATAATGTTAGGGAGTTTATTGCTAAGATAATGTTAGGGAATTTATTACTAAGATAATGTTAGGGAATATATTGCTAAGATAATGTTAGGGAATATATTGCTAAGATAATGTTAGGGAATTTATTATTAAGATAATGTTAGGAAATATATTGCTAAGAGTATTAGAAGAGAATAGTTACTTGGTAATGATTTAAAAATAAAAAAAGAGCAATTAGATTGCTCTTTTATAAAAGCTGGGCTACAAGGATTCGAACCTTGAAAATGCTGGAGTCAGAGTCCAGTGCCTTACCATTTGGCGATAGCCCATCAACGAATTTTATTATACGCGATTGAAATGAAAAATGCAAGAAAAATTTTAAAAAAAATTTAAAATATTTAATTTGTTGTATTTAAAACAAAAAATATATGAATAATAGTATTTGACAAAAGCTATGAAATGCTTTATCATTTCACATGTTGTAAGCGTATAGGGAATAGACTTGTATATGTGACTAGGACTGATTCGCAGCGAATAAAGGTCGCATTACAAATTTAAGGAGGATAAATAATGAGCAGCGTAATTTACGTGGTTCCATGGGCTATATGTGATACTGATAGCATATATGTTAAGAAGGTTAGTAGTGATTTGGTGCCAACTCCAGAGAAAGGCGCAGCAATAGAGGATTGGTGCATTCGCAATATTGTTCCTAATCCTGATAGAAGAAGTAAGGATGTGTATGCTGTAATAGATGTATATAATGGTTACTCAGAGAAGATGAGAGAGAAAGGTATGTCTGTATTTTCTCTTAATAATTCTGTAACTAAGTTAATGGAGTATGGATATACAAAGGCAACTGATACTGAGGCAGAGTATATTAGGAATAAAGTATTGAAGCTTGGTAAGACTACAAAGAAATAGATTTGTGTACTAGAATTTAAGGCCGCGATAGTGTGGCCTTGATTTTTATATTGACTTGATATATAGTTCTTTGAGTTTTTATATGGTTGTTGATGATATGTAGGTATAAGGTAGATTTTACCAGGAGGATTAATCGTGATTGAGATTGGAAAGTGGAATACACTTAAGGTTATTAGATCTAAGGATTTTGGTGTGTATTTAGGTGAGGAAGATAGTAAGACTGCAGAAACAATATTGTTGCCTAGAAAACAGGTACCGGAGGATGTTAAAGCAGGTTCAGAGATAGAAGTTTTTGTTTATAGGGATTCGGAAGATAGACCTATTGCAACAACAAACAAGCCTTTAATAACTCTTGGAGATATTAAGAAGCTTATGGTTAAGAATGTAACAGGAATTGGAGCATTTATGGATTGGGGGCTTGAGAAGGATATCTTTTTGCCTTTTAAGGAGCAGACTTCTAAGGTGGAAGAAGGAAAAGAATATCTCGTTCGTATGTATGCAGATAAGTCTGGCAGATTATGCGTATCTATGAAATTATACAATTATTTGCAGCCTATTTCTGGTTATAAGAAGGGGGATAGTTTTGTTGGTACAGTTTATGAATACAAGAAGGGTATGGGCGCATTTGTAGCCGTAGATGATTTTTATTCTGGACTAATTCATGAAAGTGAATTAATTAATAAGGTTTATGTTGGCGAAGAAGTATCAGGACGCGTTGTTAATGTACGCGAGGATGGGAAGGCTGACCTTGCCCTTAGAGAAGTTGCGCATATTCAGATGAATGCTGATAGCGAGATGGTTTATGATATTATTAAGAGCTATAAGGGCGTGTTGCCATTTACTGATAAGGCTGACAAAGATGTTATTATGAAGGAGTTTGGTCTTAGTAAGAATGCCTTTAAGCGTGCGGTAGGACATTTGCTCAAAGAAGGCAAAATTAAAATAACAGAGAAAACAATTGAGATAATAAATTAAGACAATCAATTAAGATATTAAATTGAGACAATCAATTAAGATAATCGATTGAGATACTCAGTTAAGATGATTAATTAAGACAATCAATTAAGATAATCGATTGAGATACTCAGTTAAGATGCTCAATTGAGACAATCAATTAAGATAATAAATTAATTATATATTAGATAATCTAGGAGGAATTATTATGAAGACAATAATTAGTACACCAAAGGCACCAGCTGCAATTGGTCCTTATTCGCAGGCAGTAGTTGTAGGAGATATGATTTATACATCAGGTATGATTCCAATTATTCCTGAAACAGGTGAGCTTGAGACTGGAGATATTAAGGCACAGGCAAAGCAGGCTATTGGCAACCTTATTACTTTGTTAGAGGAGGCTGGATCAAATACTGATTCTGTTGTGAAGACTACAGTATTCATTAAAAATATGAATGATTTTGCTGCAGTTAATGAAGTATATTCTACATTCTTTAAAAAGGATTGCCCAGCTCGTTCATGTGTTGAGGTTGCAAGACTTCCTAAGGACGTTCTTATTGAGATTGAAGCTATTGCGTTAAAGGCGTAATGTATTTGGAGACGTACAATGATTAAATTATTAATTTGTTTGATAGTTTATAATTGCCTTGTGTTTTTCTTGTACGGATATGATAAAAAATGTGCTCAAAAGGGAAAGTGGAGAGTTTCAGAAAAGACTCTTTTGCTTTGTGCAGCATTAGGTGGTGGATGTGGTGCATTTTTTGGAATGCAGTTTTTTAGACATAAAACAAAACATCTAAGATTTAAGCTCCTTGTTCCACTGTTTTTGATTATTCAGATTGGAATGGCATTATATTTTTGCTTAAAATAGGCTGCATAGTTTAATTATTTGATAAAAAAATAAGGATATACCTATATTTTTCTTGCATAATTGATTTCGAGTGGTACAATGGATTATATGCAATATGCATTCAACGAAAGGGGAGTGTTTTTATGAGTAAAAATATTGATTGGTCAAGCCTTGGGTTTGGTTATATCGAGACTGAACAAAGATTTGTTTCAAATTATAAAGATGGATCGTGGGATGAAGGCGTCCTTACTGGTGATTCACAGGTTGTAATTAGTGAATGTGCAGGTGTACTTCAGTATGCTCAGACTTGTTTTGAAGGATTAAAGGCATATACAACAGAGGACGGTAAGGTAGTATGTTTCAGACCTGACCTTAACGCACAGAGAATGAGTGACTCATGTAAGAGACTTGAGATGCCTGTTTTCCCAGAAGATAAATTTGTAGAAGCAGTTGCAAAGGTAGTAGAGGCTAACATTGATTATGTTCCACCTTATGGCTCAGGTGCAACTCTTTATATTAGACCTTATATGTTTGGTAGCAACCCTGTTATTGGTGTTAAACCAGCAACTGAGTATCAGTTCCGTATTTTTGTAACACCAGTAGGTCCTTATTTCAAGGGCGGTGTTAAACCAATCGTTATTCGTGTATCTGATTTTGATCGTGCGGCACCTAATGGAACTGGTCATATTAAGGCTGGTCTTAATTATGCAATGAGTCTTCATGCTATTCAGGATGCTCATGAACAAGGATATGCTGAAAATTTATATCTTGATCCTGCAACACGTACTAAGGTTGAGGAAACTGGTGGAGCTAACTTTATCTTTATTACTAAGGATGGTAAGCTTGTTACTCCTAAGTCAAATAGTATTCTTCCATCAATTACTCGTCGTTCACTTATGTACGTTGCTGAGAAGTATCTTGGTATGGAAGTTGAGCATAGAGAAGTATACTTAGATGAGCTTAAGGATTTTGCAGAGTGTGGTCTTTGTGGTACTGCAGCTGTTATTTCACCAGTTGGTAAGATTGTTGATCATGGTAAGGAAATCTGTTTCCCAAGCGGAATGGATGATATGGGTCCTGTAACTAAGAAGCTCTATGATACATTAACTGGTATCCAGATGGGTCGTATTGAGGCTCCAGAAGGATGGATTAAAGTTATTAAAGAGTAATTTTAGTTGACAATTTGTCTTGAATATTTGATAATACATATACCGTAAGGATTTAGTGTATACTATTCCTTACGGTTTGTGATGTTAAGAGGTTTTATTTTATAAAGCATAATAACATTAACGTTTTCAAGGAGATATTTATTTTATGAAGATATTAACAATAGCAATTCCTTGCTACAATTCACAGGATTATATGCGCAAATGTGTTGAGAGCGCATTGATTGGCGGAGAGGATGTTGAAATTTTAATCGTTGATGACGGCTCTTCTGATGCAACAGCTTCAATTGCGGATGAATATGAGAAGAAATATCCTACAATTATTAAAGCTATCCATAAGGAGAATGGTGGACATGGGGATGCTGTTAATACGGGAATTGCTAATGCAACAGGAGCATATTTCAAGGTCGTTGACAGTGATGACTGGTTAGACGAGGAAGCCTACAAGAAGATTCTTAAGATACTTAAGAAGGTTGTAACTGAAGGCCATGAGCTTGATTTATTACTTTCTAATTATGTTTATGACAAGGTGGGACGTAAGAAAAAGCGTGTTATGAGATATAGACATGCTTTGCCTGCTAATAGAATAATTAGTTGGGATACTTGTAGAATTAAATTTAACAAGTTCCAGTATGTGTTAATGCATTCTGTTATATATAGAACTCAGTTGCTTAAGGATTGCAATTTGCAATTGCCTAAACATACATTTTATGTAGACAATATCTTTTTGTTTAAGCCAATGATTCATGTAAAGAAGCTTATGTATATTAATGTTGATTTGTATCATTACTATATTGGCAGAGAAGGTCAGTCTGTTAATGAACAGACTATGGTTAAGAGAATTGACCAGCAGCTTTTAATTAATAAGACGCTTATCGATTTTTTTAGTAAGAACAAAGATATTAACAAGCAGATGTACAAGTTTTTATTGCAATATTTGGATATGATGATGTGTGTTGCTTCCATTATTTGCATTGTTTCTAATGATAAGGAGGTTCTTGCTAAGAAGAAGGACTTATGGAAATATTTGAAGGATACAGATAAGGTATTGTACAGACAACTTAGAACAACAATATTTGGAATATATATGAACCTTCCAACAAGAGTAGGAAGATATATTTCTAAAGTTGGATATCATTTCTTTCAGAGAATATTTGGATTTAATTAATTTGTATAGTATTTTGTGAAATATATATGTATTTGTGAACCTAATGTGTGGTAAAAGACTACTGTTAGGTTCATTTTTTCTTGAAGGAAAATGTGATATAAGTGCCGCATTTTTTCTTGAAGGAAAAATATGATATAAGTGCCGCATTTTTTCTTGAAGGAAAAATGTGATATAAGTGCTGCATTTTTATAGAGTATGGAAGGTGATTAAATGATGCATTACGTACAGTGCAGGAGGATTATTGTCTAAAAAATAAAAGCAGCCCTTAGACTGCTATTTTGGGCTAATCCTTTAGGCTGCTTTTTGTTTGTTAAATATGTTATTCCAATTAGGAACATATACAAGAAGATACATTAATAATGCTAATACAAAACCACCTATTACATCTACAACAGAATGCTGTTTTAAGAACATTGTAGATAAAATTATTGAAATAGATAATATTGCAATGAATGTTTTGGTGATATGTTTTCCTTTTAATCCCTTGCTTTTGAAAAGAGCAATGAAGCATCCTAAAGTATTAAAAACGTGAATACTTGGAAAAACATTTGTACTAGTGTCTGTTTTGTATAGACCTTTTACTAAATCGGCAAAGATATTATTGACGTTAGATATATCCTGTCGAAGATTAAGACCATTTGGCCATACAGTGCAGATGATTAAGAAAATAGTCATGCCTGTAAATAAAAATCCGCACAATTCGTAATATTCTCTTCTTGAGTAGAAAAAGAAATAAACGAAGGTTGCTGCTACAAATAAAAACCAAAGGTAGTAGGGAATAATGAAATATTCACAAAAAGGTATTTTGTCATCTAGGGGTACATGAATTAAATTGAAATCTGTTGTGACATTTTTCTCTAGAAGAAGGAACCATGGGAGGTACAAAACGCCATATAACAGAGTCCAAACGTGCTTGTATCTATTGAGTAAATTCTTAAAAGACATACGAAAACTCCTTAAACTATATAATTGACAACAACACATCTAAAAAATCGATACGTGTATAATAATGTCGCATAAGTGATTTTATCATAATTGAACAGAAGTGGCAAAGCAAAATACAAGAAAAAATATACAAAAAATTAATCAAAAATCATATAAAAAAACGTTAAAGAAAAAATAAAAAGATAAAAAAACATATGACAAATCCATTAATAAAAAATAATCAGAAAACATATAACAAATCCGTTAAAAACAAAAAATTAATTGATGAAAATTTATAGGTCAATTGTAAAAGTTAATTCCACTTTGTAAGATTTACTTCCACCTTGTAGGGACAAATTCCACTGGGTGGAAGTTTTTTTCTCTTAAAATCATATAAATTCAGATAAAATCATGGATTTTTGTGAGATAATCCTTATAATTATATATAAAGCCGG
>JAQYAV010000083.1 GCA_029338675.1 Lachnospiraceae bacterium | reverse complement strand
TCAAAATCTCCACCTAAGCCTACACCTACAACCATTGGTGGACAAGCATTAGGACCTGCATCCTTTACTGCCTGAAGAACTGCTGCTTTAACTCCTTCTTCTCCATCAGCTGGCTTTAGCATATATACTTTACTCATATTTTCACTACCAAAGCCCTTTGGTGCTATAGTTATTGTTAATTTATCACCAGGTACTATATCATAATGAATTATTGCTGGTGTATTATCCTTTGTATTTTCTCTAATAAGAGGATCAGCCACAACTGACTTTCTTAAATATCCTTCCGTATATCCTCTTCTAACACCTTCATTAATTGCATCAGTTAAATTCATTCCTTCAATATGTAAATCTTGACCAACGTTTACAAAAAATACTGCCATTCCTGTATCCTGACATATTGGTGTTTTATCCTCTGCAGCTATTTCCATATTTTCAATAAGCTGATTTAATATTTGTTTTCCTAATACACCATCTTCTTCTTTTGCAGCCTGTCTTAATTTTTTATCCATATCATCTGCCAAATATAAATTTGCTGATATACACATTTCTTTTACTGTTTCAATAATTATATCTGTATTAAGTGTTCTCATTATTTTTTTTATAATTCAATAAATAAACTATTGAATTATTATTCCTTTCTATTTTTATTTTCTTTATTAACTAATTTATTGTTTCTCAGTGAACAATAAATATAAATATATTTCTAAAATATAATAGTAATACCGTCACAAAATAAAGTATTATATTGTGACGGTATTACTATTAATCTAGGAAATCATCTCTATCTTTTCTCGAAATTCCATTTTTTTTATTTCTAATAAAAACATTGATTGATACACATATATACCCAACGAATAGTATAATAAATACTACTGCAACCCAGTACATTGCTGAAAATAATACATCTGATATTCCATCTATTTTACTGAGACCTTCAAGTCCCTCTTTTAATGATTCTCCATCCATGCTATTACCTCATTAATATCTACAACAAAGATATATATCTTTGCTGTAGATATCTAACTAAAATACTAATTTATTATTCTTCAGATTCATTTGATTCTTCAATAATGTCATCTTCTTCAAATTCCTCTTCTGGTGCACTTTCATCATTCTCAGCCTCTTCCATCTCTTGCTCAAGAGCACTTAAAGACTCTGATTCATCAGCTGATTTCTGTCTTACCTTTGCAATACTTGCAACTGTAATATCATTCTCAATATCCATATTAATTAACTTAACACCTGTTGTAATTCTTCCTGTTGTAGAAATATCCTTACAAAGTAATCTAATTACAATACCCTGGTTAGTTATTAACATAATCTCATTATCATCATTAACGGCCTTAAATCCTATAACATTTCCTGATTTTTCATTAATCTTATAACACTTAACACCCTTTCCACCTCTTCGCTGAGGAGTAAATTCATCAATAAGTGTTCTCTTTCCAAGACCATTTTCAGAAACAATAAGAAGTGCGTCTCCCTGGCTATCCATCTGCATTCCTACTACTTCATCACCTTCAGAAACATTCATACCAATAACACCCATTGATGTTCTACCAGTACATCTTACTTCTTTTTCGTTAAATCTAATACACATACCATGCTTAGTAACAAGAAGAATGTCCTTCTTATTATTTGTTGATTTAACCTCAATAAGTTCATCATTTTCCTTAAGTGTAATTGCAGCTATACCAGATTTTCTAACATTTACATATTCAGTAATTCTAGTTTTCTTAACAATACCATTCTTAGTAGTCATGAATAAATATCTATCATTTCTATACTTTCTAATTGGTATTACTGCAGTTATCTTTTCATCTGGCATAAGCTGTAACAAGTTAACAATTGCTGTTCCTCTTGCCGTACGTCCTGATTCAGGGATTTCATATGCCTTTAATCTATATACTTTACCCTTATTAGTAAAGAACATAATGTAATGATGAGTTGTTGTCATAAACAAGTCTTCAATGAAATCTTCATCAATAGTCTGCATTCCCTTGATTCCCTTGCCGCCTCTGTTCTGACTCTTGAAATTATTAATTGTCATTCTCTTAATATATCCAAGTTTAGTCATAGCAACAACAATATTTTCTTTCTTAATAAGATCTTCTATTGTTAGATCATCATCTAAATCAATACCAATAGATGTTCTTCTCTCATCACCAAATTTAGTCGCAATAATTAATATTTCTTCTTTTATTACTCCAAGAAGTTTCTTATTATCAGCAAGGATTGCACGTAATTCTGCAATTTTTTCCATAAGCTCTCTATATTCATTCTCAAGCTTTTCTCTTTCCAAACCTGTAAGAGCTCTAAGTCTCATGTCTACTATAGCTTGTGCCTGAATATCTGTAAGTCCAAATGCCTGCATAAGTGATAACTTAGCATCTGCAACAGATTTTGAACCTCTAATAATCTTAATTACTTCATCAATATTATCAAGAGCTATTAATAATCCTTCTAATATGTGTGCTCTTTCTTCTGCTTTATTGAGTTCATATTTTGTTCTTCTTGTAACTACTTCTTCCTGATGTTTCAAATAATATGTAAGCATCTCAAGAAGATTAAGAACCTTAGGCTCCTGATTTACAAGTGCAAGCATAATTACACCAAATGTATCTTGCATCTGTGTATGCTTATACAACTGATTAAGAATAATATTAGCATTAGCATCTTTTCTAAGCTCTATTACTATTCTCATTCCTTCTCTTGAAGATTCATCTCTCAAATCTGTAATACCATCAATCTTCTTTTCTTTTACTAACTCAGCAATTTTTTGAATAAGTCTTGCTTTGTTAACCATATATGGAAGCTCAGTTACTACAATTCTGCTCTTTCCATTTGACATTGGTTCGATTTCAGAAATTGCACGAACCTTAATTTTTCCTCTACCTGTTCTATATGCTTCATTAATTCCAGAAGTACCAAGAATCTGTGCACCAGTTGGAAAATCTGGTCCTTTAACTATCTCTAACAATTCTTCAATGTCAGTTTCTCTATCCTCTAAAACTCTGTTATCAATAATCTTAACAACAGCATCTATTACCTCTCTTAAATTGTGAGGTGGAATATTAGTTGCCATACCTACAGCGATACCTGATGTACCATTTACTAAAAGGTTAGGGTATCTACTTGGAAGTACAACTGGTTCCTTCTCTGTTTCATCAAAGTTAGGAACAAAATCTACAGTATCTTTGTTAATATCAGCAAGCATTTCCATTGAAATTTTAGAAAGTCTTGCCTCTGTATATCTCATTGCGGCAGCACCATCACCATCAACAGAACCAAAGTTACCATGTCCATCTACAAGCTTATATCTTGTATTCCAATCCTGTGCTAATTTAACTAATGCTTCATATATTGAACTATCACCATGTGGATGATATTTACCCATTGTATCACCAACAATACGGGCACATTTTCTATGTGGCTTGTCAGGTCCATTATTAAGTTCAATCATAGAATGAAGAATTCTTCTTTGAACTGGCTTAAGACCATCTCTTACATCAGGAAGAGCTCTTGCCGCAATAACACTCATAGCATAATCAATATATGATTCTTCCATGGTTTTCTTTAAATCAACATCATGGATTTTATCAAAAATTGCACTATCGTCCATCATAAACCTCCAAAACAAAAACTACATCTTAACAAAACTATATATCTAAATTTTTAACAAATTTAGCATTTGACTCTATAAACTCTCTACGTGGCTCTACCTTTTCTCCCATTAATGTATCAAAAGTAAGATCAAGCTCTGACTCACTTTCTTCATCTATTGAAACTCTAAGTAAAACTCTCTTTTCAGGATCCATTGTTGTTTCCCACAACTGTTCTGCATCCATCTCTCCAAGTCCCTTGTAACGCTGAATTTTATTATTTTGATCTCTACCAACTTCATCTAAGATTTTTGATAATTCATCATCACTATATGCATACCATATTTTTCTATTTTTTTCTAATTTGTATAAAGGTGGCTGAGCCAAATATACATGTCCCTGTCTAATTAAATCAGGCATAAATCTAAAGAAAAATGTAAGCATAAGAGTAGAAATATGAGCACCATCAACATCGGCATCTGTCATAATAATAATCTTGTCATATCTTAATTTCTCTATGTTGAAATTTTCTCTAATTCCTGTACCAAAAGCAGTTATCATAGATTTAATTTCTTCATTACCAAGAATCTTATCAATTCTAGCTTTTTCTACATTAAGAATCTTTCCTCTAAGTGGAAGTATTGCCTGAGTAGCTCTTGATCTTGCAGTTTTTGCAGAACCACCAGCTGAATCTCCCTCTACGATGTAGATTTCACAATTTTTAGGATTTTTATCAGAACAATCTGCTAACTTACCTGGAAGAGCCATACTGCTTTCAAGATTAGTTTTTCTTGCAACATCTCTTGCCTTTCTTGCAGCAACTCGCGCTCTTTGAGCTAAAATAGCTTTTCCAACAATTGCCTTAGCAACCTGTGGATTTTGTTCTAAGAAATATGTTAACTTTTCAGATACTAAACCTTCAACTGCTGTTCTAGCTTCTGCATTACCAAGCTTTTGTTTAGTCTGTCCTTCAAACTGTGGTTCAGGTATTTTGATACTAACTATTGCAGTTAAACCTTCTCTTAAATCATCACCTGAAAGATTTTCTTCTTTTTCTTTAAGAATCTTATTAGTTCTTGCATAATCATTAAATACCTTTGTAATTGCACTCTTAAATCCTGTAAGATGCATACCACCTTCTGGAGTAGTAATATTATTTACAAAGCTTAATGTTGTTTCGTTATAAGAATCATTATGTTGAAGAGCAACCTCTACATAAATATCATCCTTTGATCCTTCACAATAAATTACCTTATCATACAAAACTGTTTTTTGTTTATTAAGATATTCTACAAATTCTTTAATACCACCTTCATAGTGGAAGCTTGTATTTCTTTCCTTACCTTCTCTCTTATCAGCAATATTTATTCTTAATCCCTTAGTAAGAAAAGCCATTTCTCTAAGTCTTCTTCTTAAAACATCATAATCAAAAATAACATCATCGAAGATTGTATCATCTGGCATAAATGTTACTTTTGTTCCAACCTTATCTGTCTTTCCAATTTCTTTAAGCTTGTAAATAACATGTCCTCTCTCATAACGCTGCTTATAGATTTTACCATCACGTGAAATTTCAACCTCAAGCCAATTAGAAAGTGCATTAACAACAGAAGCACCTACACCATGAAGTCCACCTGATACTTTGTATCCTCCACCGCCGAATTTTCCACCAGCATGAAGAATTGTAAATACAACTTCTACTGCAGGAATACCTGCTTTTTCATGTATTCCAATAGGAATACCTCTACCATTATCTATTACAGTTACTGAATTATCTTCATTAATTGATACATCAATTTCAGTACAAAAACCAGCTAATGCCTCATCAACTGCGTTATCAACTATCTCATATACCAAATGATGTAAACCTCTTGTAGATGTACTACCAATGTACATACCTGGTCTTTTTCTAACTGCTTCTAATCCTTCTAATATTTGGATTTGATCAGCTCCATAATTTGAGTTATTATCGTTACCCATAACTTCCTCCTTAAACTCATCAACCTTAACATGAATGATTTAACAAATCTATTTAACAAATCATTTTTTCTACTTTACCATTAGTAACTTTATATATCATATCAATATTAATTCTTTTTCTAATAAAATCATCATACCCTGTACATGTAATTATTGTCTGTATTCCTTCTATTGAATTAAGTAAAGCATCTCTTCTATTAGAATCGAGTTCAGACATTACATCATCTAACAATAATATTGGATTATCTTTAATTAATTTTTTCACTAGTTCTATTTCAGCTAACTTAAGTGAAAGTGCAACTGTTCTTTGCTGACCCTGAGAACCATATTTTTTTACATCCATTCCATTTACATAAAACGAAATATCATCTCTATGAGGTCCTATCTGAGTATTTTGATTTTTTAGATCAAACTCTCTTTTAACAAATAATTCCTGTTCAAAATTAGTACTATCAACATTATAATCATATTCTAGAAGTATATCTTCTTTACCAGATGTCAATTTATGATGAATTTCTGTAATAATTTCATTAAGCATATTAATAAAATTATTCCTAGCTTCTATAATTTTTATTCCATAATTTACCAATTGCATATCCCAAATATCTAACATATCAATTTTTGATTTATCAAAATATATCTGCTTTAGTAAGGAATTTCTTTGATTAAGAACTTTATTATAATTACTCAAATCACTATAATAAATATTATTAAGCTGACATAATTCCATATCCATAAATCTTCTTCTAACCTGTGGACTATCCTTTATTATTGATAAATCCTCAGGTGAAAAAAATATTATGTTTATGAGTCCAAACAAATCGGCACTTTTTCTTATAGGAAGCATATCTATTGCTATTCCCTTACTTTTCTTTTTCTTAAGATGAATATCAATTCTATGCCCAACATTATTCTTATCAATTTCTGCTCTTATATGACTTTCTTCTTCTTCAAACCTAATTATCTCACTATCTTTATTACCCCTATGTGACTTAGTTGTAGCCAACATATATATAGCTTCTAAAATGTTAGTTTTTCCTTGGGCATTATCTCCATACAAAATATTAATACCCTTTGAAAAATCAATTGTAGAATTGTCATAATTTCTATAATTATTAAGTGCCAAGCTTTTAATAAACATTCTTTACACTTTCTCTTTCTAATTACTATATATTATTTTTGAATACTTATTTTTTCATCATCAAAAACTACTTCTGCTCCATCATAAAGCTTTCTACCACGTCTAGTTTCAATCTCTCCATCAACTAAAACTAATCCCTGAGTAATAACATCTTTAGCATCAATTCCGCTATCAACTAATCCTGTAGCCTTAAGTGCTTGTCCAAGCTTTATAAATTCTTCGCCTTCTCTTAATTTTAATATATGCATCTTAGTATGCTCCTACATTTATATTTACTGGAAGAACTACATAAACAAAATTTTCTTCATCATCTCTAATAATACAAGGTGACTTTGAATCTCTCATATACAAATGTATTTCTTCATCATCAACTACTCTAAGTACATCAGTGAGGAATCTTGGATTAAATCCAATTATAATTTCTTCACCATATTTTTTAACTTCAATTTCTTCATCCATGGAACCCATGAAAGAATCAACCTTTAAATACATCATATTATCATCTTTAATACTTACTACTATAGGCTTTTTATCTGATTCCTTAATAAGTAAAGAAGCTCTTTCAATACAATCTAAAAACTCTTTTTTGTTAATACTAACCTTTATTTTATGATCCATTGAAAGCATCTGAACTATCTTGAAAAATTCTCCTTCAATCAATCTAGATACAACCATAGTTTCATTAAATTCAAATACAATATGTCTTTGTGCGAAGTAAATTGTAACCATATCATCTACTC
Organism: Lachnospiraceae bacterium; assembly: GCA_029338675.1. Taxonomy (GTDB): domain Bacteria; phylum Bacillota; class Clostridia; order Lachnospirales; family Lachnospiraceae; genus Coprococcus_C. The sequence goes on along the minus strand of JAQYAV010000083.1, from coordinate 74,622 downwards.
CACCATTAATAATCTTAGATAAATCACTAAGTGTCTTACCTGGAACAATAACTCTTACATCATCACTGTTATCCTTTAACTTAATATTTCTCATAGAAATTCTATGACCATCAAGAGAAACAACTGTAAGCTTATTATCCTTTACTTCAAATAATTCACCTGTCATAAGCTTGTTATTTTCATTATCTGATATAGAAAATAAAGTCTGTCTAATTACTTCTTTTAGAGTAAACTGTGAAATAGTAATAGACTTCTGTCTTTCAATAACTGGAAGCTCTGTAAAATCTTCACCTGATTTAGATGAAATAACAAATTTTGCTTTTTCACATCTAATAATTGTTTTACAATCTGGAGTAGATTCTATATATATTTCACTATCAGGAAGTTTTCTTGTAATATCCATAAATATTTTAGCTTCAATAGCTATTTTTCCCATTTCAATTACTGTACCATCTAATACTGTTTCTATACCTAATTCCAAATCATTAGCAGTTAATTTAATACTATCTGAATATACTTCTATAAGAACACATTCAAGTATAGGCATAGTAGTTTTTGTAGATACAGCTTTTGATACTATATTAAGTGCAGACAAAAGATTTTGTTTTGAACATTTTATTTTCATGTGTTGAAAACTCCTTTCAGATTGAAAAAGTGTAATATATATATATAAATATATAGTATGATTAATAATAATAGCTGTGGATATGTATAAAACTCTGTAACCCATTGATTTATAAGGAAAAATCAAAACTAAAACTATGTTATTAATTAAAAAATATAATGTTAACAAAGTATGGATAACTTTAACTTAAGGTTAAAGGATAAAATAAATAAATATAATTATCCACATCTTATATTAAAGTTAATAACATAAAATCAACTTTAAAGTAACAATTTAAGTTATTTAGATGGGTTAAGCTTCTTTATAATTGTATCAACTAAACTTTTGAAGGAATCATCTTCTATTAATTTTCTTTCTACTCGTTTAATTCCGTTGATAATAGTAGTATGGTCCTTTCCACCAATAGAATCACCAATTGATTTAAGTGAAAGAACCGTATATTTTCTGCATAAATACATTACAACCTGTCTGGCTGTAGCTATATCCTGACTTCTCTTATTAGATTTAATATCATCTGCAGAAATTCCCATATGTTCTGAAACAATATTAATAATTAATTCTGGAGTGATATTAACATTAGTATCTTTATGAATAATGTCCTTAAGTGCTTCCTTTGCAGTTTCAAGAGTAACACTTTCGTTCATTAATTTAGAGTAGATACCAATCTTGTTAAGAGCACCTTCAAGTTCTCTTACATTATTAGTTATATTTTCTGCTATATATGTAAATATCTCATCAGGTATTCCTGATAATCTATCTATTTCCGCTTTATTCTTCAAAATGGCCATACGTGTTTCATAATCTGGCTCGTGGATATCAATAGGAACACCACACTCAAATCTTGATCTAATTCTAGCATCAAGTGTTTTAATTTCCTTTGGTGGTTTATCAGAAGATAAAATAATTTGCTTCTTATTATTATATAGGGCATTGAAAGTATTAAAAAATTCATTCTGTGTACTTTCTTTACCTATTAAAAATTGAACGTCATCTATAAGTAAAACGTCAACGTTTCTATACTTTTCTCTAAATTCATTAGTAGTTTGATTCTTAATTGCATCAATTATTTCATTAGTGAATGTTTCTGAAGGAACATATAAAACATTAGCCTTATCGTTCTTCTGAAGAATGTAATGAGCAATTGATTGCATAAGGTGTGTTTTTCCAAGTCCTGCATTTCCATACAGGAATAAAGGATTGAAATTGTCTTGTGCAGGCAAATCTGCAACAGCAAGACAGGTTGCATGTGCATGCTTGTTACCATCACCAACTATAAATGTTTCAAATGTGTATTTTGGATTAAGGTTACTTCTACTAACAGCCTCAATGTAAGAATTAGATTTAGAGGATGAATTTGTATTAGGATTAATTGAACTGTCTGATTCATAATTAGATAAAGTTCCAATTTCCAATGTTATATTCATATCATTTAATACTTCTCTAATTGAAGACAACAAAAATAAATCATATTCCTTTCTATGAAGAAATTTGATTGTATTATCACCATGACCTTGAGATTCATCTACATAAAAATATATTGTATTATCTTTTACATCGAAAATTTTGAGAGTTCTAATCCAGGTATTAATTACGATATTAGATAATTCGTACTGAGTTTCAAGAAGAGAAAGAATTTCTTCCCATTTATTTTCAATTAATTTCTTCATTATTGTATTGCCTCCAACTAATTAAAAATGCGCATACACGAATATAATAATACAACATTTTAGTAATTATATCAAGAAAATAAGAAAATAAGAGGAGGCAATAATAAATTGCATTTATATAACATTATGTAAATTAAAAAATATATTTATTAGACTTATCAACATAAAAAAAATGTAGAAAAATGGATAAAAATGTTAAAAATACACTTTAAATCACATAGTTATCCACAACTTAATAACAAAATGTGGATAAAGTTATGTAAATTAGAAATATGAAAATATTTTTATGTGGATAATTTTATTATATAAATATTAATCAAATATTAAGGAAATATAAGGAAAATAAGCATTTTTTACTTGACTTGAACATTTATATTAAATATAATGTGATTTGGTGTCTTATATGTAAACTATATGACATACTAATAAAAAAGGAGGATTACTATTATGAAGATGACATTTCAGCCAAAGAAGAGACAGAGATCTAAAGTTCATGGTTTCAGAAAAAGAATGAGCACTGCTAACGGAAGAAAAGTTTTAGCTGCAAGAAGAGCTAAAGGTAGAAAGCAGTTATCAGCATAGGTCACATATCGTTGTGACCTTTTTGTTTCTTATTAATATTAATAGGAAAAGTTTAAGTGGAGAATAGTATGAAAAACATTGTTACACTTAAAAATAGCAGAGAGTTTGGCAAGGTGTATAACCGCAAAGAATCGTTTGCCAATAAATATTTAGTGATGTACATAAGTGCCAACAACTTAGAGTACAGTAGAATCGGAATCTCTGTTAGTAAAAAAGTTGGAAATAGTGTGGTCAGGCATCGAATAACAAGATTGATTAGAGAAAGTTACAGACTGAATAAAGACAAGTTAAAGAGTGGTTACGATATTGTTATAGTTTCGCGAGTGACTGCTAAGGATAGGAGCTATTTTGAAATTGAAAGTGCATTTATGCATTTGTGTAAGCTTCATCATTTGATTGTATAAGAGAAAGTTAATTTATAGCTTTATTTTTGTCGGATGTGATTAATATGAAAAAAATATGTATTTTTTTTATAAAAATATATCGTAAATATCTTTCTCCTTTAAAAAAACATGGTTGCTGCAAATATGTTCCTACTTGTTCACAATATGCAATTGAAGCATATGAAAAGTATGGATTTTTTAAGGGAACAATGTTAACTATATGGAGAATCTTAAGATGCAACCCATTTTCAAAAGGTGGGTATGATCCTGTTCCATAAAATTAAATATTGTACATTTATTTTAAGTAATGGAGGAAAATATGTTTTTAACAAAACAAGGTGGTTTGTTTTTGGGACCTATATCTAATTTGCTTGGATATATCATAGATTTTATTTATGGTTTATTCTGTAATATAGGTATAACAGAGGTAGCTATAACTATCATTGTATTTACAGTTTTTGTTAGACTTTGTATTTTTCCTTTGAATGTTAAATCAGCAAGGTCTGGAAGAGTAAGTTCTTATATTCAGCCTGAAATTGATAAGGCAACTAAGAAATTTCATGGTAAAAAAGATCAAGAATCTATGATGGAAATGCAAAGAATTTCTAATGAGATTAGATCAAAGTACGGTGTCAGTATGACTGGTGGTTGTTTACCAATATTATTTCAGTTTCCTATAATGATAGCTCTTTATAGAGTTACTCAAAATATTCCTGCGTATATTCCTAGAATTAAAGAATTATATCAGCCTATTGCTGATGCTATTTTTAATAATGCTAGTGCAGGAGAAAAATTACAGGAATTCAGAGAAGGTGTAAGTAACCTTAAGATGGTTAAGCTTTCATTAGAAAATAAAGATTCTATTATTGATGTGTTAGCAAAGTTTTCTAATGATAATTGGGAAAAATATCGTTCTATGGTTGGAAATGATGTTAGTAGTGCTATTAGTGCTAATGTTGATAAAATCAAAGAGGTTTATATCCTATTTGGTGATTTAAATATTACTACAACATATGGTTTAGCAGTATCTGCTGCTTTAATTGTTCCATTTATAGCAACTTTATTCCAAATTTTATTAACTATAACTTCATCTCAACAGCCTGCTTCAGACCCTACTCAGCAAAGTACTGCTAATATGATGAAAAAGTTTTCTATTTTTATGAGTATCTTCTATTTCTTCATATGTACTTTCTCGCCACTTTCTTTTGGTCTTTATTTTGCAACTACAGCTGTATTTTCATTTATAACTACTACAGCTACAAATATATATTACAACAAGTGTGATATGGAAAAGATTGTAGAAAAGTCTAAAGAAAAAGCAGCTAAAAAGGCAGAAAAAAGAAAAGCTAGTGGAAAGAAAACATTTATGGAGAGAATGCAGGAGGCTGCAGATGCTAATAATGCTCAAAATGCAGCTAACTCAAGAAATATTAGTAAGAATGTTGCTACTACAAATCTAAAGAATTACGAGTCAAAGGTTAATTCTAATCAGAAGTATAGAGAAGGAAGTTTAGCTTCAAAGGCAAATGTTATGCAACGTTATAATGATAGTAATAACGGAGGAAAACAGTAATGGAATTTATCGAATTCAAAGCAAAAACTGTTGAAGAAGCCATTACGAATGCTTTATTAGAGCTTGGTACAACAAGTGATAATATAGAGTATGAAGTAATTGAAAAAGGTAGTTCAGGATTTTTAGGAATTGGAGCTAAATCAGCAGTTATCAGAGCTAGAAAAAAAGAAACATTTTTAGATGAAATCCAAGAATATCTTGATAATTTGTTCAAAGCAATGGATATTGAAGCAAAGGTTACAATTAATTATAACCAGGATGATTCAACTATGGATATTGATGTAGCTGGTCCTGAAATGGGTATATTAATTGGTAAGCGTGGACAGACATTAGATGCACTTCAATATCTTATTAGTCTTTTTGTTAATAAGAAGAGCGAATCTTATATAAGAGTTAAGCTTGATACAGAAAATTATAGAGCAAGAAGAAAAGATACTCTTGAAAGCCTTGCAAAGAATATAGCATTTAAGGTAAAGAGAACAAGAAAGTCATTTACTTTAGAGCCAATGAATCCTTTTGAAAGAAGAATTATTCATTCTACTCTTCAAAATGATAAATATGTTTCAACTAGAAGCGAAGGCGAAGAACCATATAGAAAGGTTGTTATTTTTCTTAAGAAGTAGTTAGGAAGATTAATAACCAAAAAAGATTGATTTAACCAAATGATTAAATCAATCTTTTTTTTATTTACCCATACAAAATTCTGCAAATATTTTATTAACTAAATCATCTTCTAATTCTTCACCAATAATTTTACCTAAGCTTGAATATGCAGACATTAAGTCAATTGTATAGAAATCTTCACCCATATTCATGGCAATACTTTCTTTTACTTTTAAGAGACTTTCTTTGGTATCAAATAATAGATTCTTATGTCTTAAATTAGTTATATATATTTCGTCATTATAATTTAGCTCATTATTAAAGAACATAGACTTTAATATATTACATAATTCAGTCTTGCCGGTGCCTTCTTTAGCAGATAATTCAATAATATTTGTATTAATTCTATTAGTTATCAACAACTTATCCACAATGATATTCATATCATTTTTGTTAATGATAGTAATAGATTTTTTGTCTTTTATTTTATCCATTATAGTGTAATCATTTTCATCTAATATAGAAGTACCATCCACAATATAAAGAATTAAATCTGCATCATTTATAGTATCAATTGCTTTATCTACACCTATCTTTTCAACAATATCTTCTGTATCCCTGATTCCTGCTGTATCCACGATATTTAGGGTAATTTGATCAATATTTATAACCTCTTCTAGGGTATCTCTTGTAGTACCTTCAATATCTGTTACTATTGCTCTTTCTTCACCAAGTAACATATTAAGAACTGAGGATTTTCCTGCATTAGGACGACCAACAATTACTGTTTTAATACCCTCGTTTATTATACGTCCATTATCGTTTGATTTTATTAGGTTATTAACAGTTATCAACAAGTTATCCACAGTCTCATTTAGCTCTTGTGGAAAATTGTCTAAAGAGTAATTTTCAGGGTCATCTAATGCTGATTCAATGTATGCAATTTTGTATAAAATCTTTTCTCTAAGGCCTGTAATTATATCCTTTAATCCACCTGAAAGTTGTTTTAAAGATGATTCAACGGCCATATCATTTTTAGCATGAATGAGATCCATTATTGATTCAGCTTGTGACATATCTATTCTTCCACCAAGAAATGCTCTTTTAGTAAATTCTCCAGGTTCAGCAACACGAGCCCCTAGTTTAATTAATAGTTCAAGAATGTTTTTTAGAATTTTAATTCCACCATGACAGTCAAATTCAACAGTATCTTCTGTTGTATATGTATGAGGAGCTTTCATAACTAAGGCTACTGTTTCATCATATATTTTGTTATCATAAACAATATGGCCAAATGCAGCATGATAAGAATTTAGTTTATCTATTGTTTTATTTTGATTATTTGGTTTGAAAACTTTTCCAGCAATTTCTAATGCTTTATCACCACTTAATCTAATAATTCCAATACCCGAATTACCCATTCCTGTTGCAATTGCAACTATTGTATCGTTCATAAGTATTACTCCTTGTTTGATATATGAATATGAAATTATTAATATAATGAGTTCATATTCATAAGATAAATGTATATTATTATATTAAAATATTATTTTATTAGAATATTACTTTATTAAAATATTATTTTATTAGAATACTACTTTATTAACATATTATTTTATTAATATATTATTTTATTAGCATATTACTTTATTAACATATTATTTTATTAATATATTATTTTATTATAATAATAATATATTATTATAGTTAACTGTTATATGATTGTATATATATTAATAATACTGAAATATCAGCTGGAGAAACACCTGATATTCTTGATGCTTGTCCTATGGAAGAAGGTTTTATTAATGTAAGCTTTTGTCTTGCTTCTTTTCTTAAGTTTGAAACATTATCATAATTAATATCATCTGGAATTTTTTTATTTTCCAGCTTTTTGAAATGTTCAACCTGTTGTTTTTGTCTTGTAATGTAACCTTCATATTTGATATCAATATTAATTTGTTCCATTATATCTTTTGTTAAAATTGTTTCATCTCTATCAGGATCAATTTCAGCTAACATTTCATAACTAAGTTCAGGTCTTCTAATTAATTCAGCTAATGAAGCTGCAGTTTTAAGTGTAGTACTGTTATGGGCTTCAAGAAATTCTTGAATCTTTTTATTAGCTCCAACCATAATATTGTTAACTCTTTCAATTTCACTGTTGATAATATTACGTTTATTGCAGAATTTCTCATATCTTACATCATCAATCAGACCTATTTCATGACCTATATCTGTTAATCTTAAATCAGCATTATCCTGTCTAAGTAATAATCTATATTCTGCTCTTGAAGTCATCATTCTGTATGGTTCATTAGTTTCTTTTGTAACCAAATCATCAACTAATACTCCAATGTAAGCTACTGATCTATCTAATATAATAGGTTCTTTGTTCTGTAATTTTCTTGCAGCATTAATACCTGCGATTAAACCTTGTGCTGCTGCTTCTTCATAACCAGAGCTACCATTAACCTGTCCTGCAGAAAATAAGCCACTAACATCCTTAAATTCAAGATTTTGATTTAAGTTGATTGCGTTAATGCAATCATATTCAATAGCATATGCATTACGAACTATTTTAACGTTCTCAAGTCCTGGAACGGTTCTTATCATTTTATATTGAACATCCTCTGGTAAAGATGAAGACATACCACCCATATACATTTCATTTGTAAATTCACCTTCAGGCTCTATAAATAGCTGATGTCTGTTTTTATCTGGAAACTTCATTACTTTGTCTTCAATAGATGGACAGTATCTAGGACCTGTTCCTTTAATAAAACCTGAAAATAATGGAGAACGATCAATATTTTCTTTTATTATTTTATGAGTTTCTTCGTTAGTATATGTTAACCAACAAGAAATCTGATCTCTTATTATATCCTCTTCTGTATTTGTAAAAGAAAATGGAACAATATGTTCATCACCCTTTTGTTCTTCCATCTTAGAAAAATCAATAGAGTTTTTATCAAGTCTTGCAGGAGTACCTGTTTTAAATCTTCTAATAAATATACCTGCTTCAGACATTGAATCAGATAAATGATTTGCAGCTTGAAGTCCATTAGGACCTGTATAATTTACAACATCTCCATATATACATCTTGCTTTTAAATATGTACCAGTACATAGAATTACAGCCTTTGCATAATATGTTGCACCTGAAAATGTTTTAACTCCACGAATAACTTTCTTGTTGTCAATAACATCAAATAAAAGTTCAGTTACTTCAGCCTGTCTTAGAGTTAAGTTAGGTTGATTTTGAAGAGTTAATCTCATCTGTTTAGTGTATTCAACTTTATCTGCTTGTGCTCTTAATGAATGAACAGCAGGACCTTTTGATACATTTAGCATCTTGGACTGAATATAGGTTTTATCAATATTCTTACCCATCTCTCCGCCAAGAGCATCGATTTCTCTTACAAGATGACCTTTTGAACTTCCTCCAATATTAGGATTACAAGGCATAAGTGCAACGCTATCCATACTAACTGTAAATAGAATTGTATTTTGTCCCATTCTTGATGTAGCAAGTGCAGCTTCACATCCAGCATGTCCTGCTCCTACTACTACTACATCATATGCTTCTTCTATATATCTTTTTTCCATTAAAATTGCCTCCATATGATAAGCAAAACAAAAATAATTATAAAACTTTAACTATTATACACTTAATATTATTTCTACTCAACAGATACTTTGATTTTTTTGTTGTAACTTTACTCATGATAGGATAAACTTAAATGAAATGATTATTATATATTAGAAAAGATGATTACATAATTGTTTTGGAGGAAAATATGAAAAAATTATGTGAATATGCTGAAAATGAATTAGGAATAATTTTATCAGATAAACAGATTAGTCAATTTGAAAAATATTACGAAATGTTAATAGAAAAAAATAAAGTAATGAATTTAACTGCAATAACAGAGAAGGATGAGGTTGTATTAAAACACTTTATTGATAGTATTGCATTGGCAAAGTATTATGATTTTAATAATAATATTAAGGTAATAGATGTTGGAACTGGAGCTGGCTTTCCTGGAATTCCATTAAAGATAGTTTTTCCTGACATTAATATTACATTGTATGATTCACTTAACAAAAGAATTAAATTCTTACAGGAAGTTATTGATGAATTAGAATTAGATAAAGAAGGTAATTGTGAAGCTATTCACGGAAGAGCAGAAGAAGGCGGAAGAATGGCTAATATGAGAGAATGTTATGATTTAGCTGTTTCAAGAGCTGTTGCTAATATGGCAGTTTTGGCTGAGTATTGTTTACCTTTTGTGAAAGTATCAGGTAGCTTTATTCCATATAAAACTGGCAAAATTGATGAAGAATTAAAAGAAGGAAAAAAATCAGTTTCTCTTTTAGGTGGCAAAATAGAAAAAACAGAGAAGCTAATTTTATTTGATTCTGATATTGAAAGAAGCTTTGTATTTATTAAGAAAATTAAAAATACACCTAAGTCATTTCCTAGAAAACCAGGAGTTGCAAAAAAACAGGCAATTTCATAAATATAAATGAAATAATAATAAGATATTTTGTTATAAATTTATATATGCTATAAAAGTAAATTAAAAATAATAGCAAAGCATTTTGTTATACAAATTTATATATGCTATAAAAGATTAGTATTTAATTGTAATAAAGTAAAAAAATAAAAAGCCAATTAATTTGGCTTTTTATTTTTTTTACTTGCATTTCTTTTAATCTGCCTTCTTATTCTAAGTTCATTCTGTCTTTCTTTTATAATATCAAAATCTGATTTGTTTATTCTTGAAACTGTTTTTATTGCATAATAGTTATCTTCTTTAGAGGTTTTAATTTTTATTTTGGATAAAAGTAATCCATGATATATGCATCTGCTTACTCCAAGATATGAATTAGGAGTGTTTGCAAACCATTTTATTTTACGCATTGCTTTTTTGTTACACTTGCAACATCTAACATTGAGAAAATCCTTTGATTCAATAATATCTTTTCTATCGTTATAGGTCATTGTGATATATTCAGAATAAGTTTTGTGTTTTGCATATATTTCAGATTCTTTGTTATAAGGCAGATTATACAAATCGTAGGAATATTTATCTTCAAAGTCAGAAACTTTAATTTTCTGTAAGATTAAGCTTGTGTAATATGCATCATTAACCGCACTATGAAATGGTCTATCAATTTCAATTTTAAGATTATCCACAGCTTTTTCTAGTTTTGAAATATTATCGTTACTCATACATTCAGCGTATATTTGCTGTATGTTATAGTACTTAAGTGGAAAATCAAACTTCTTCATATAGAAGAAGTCCATGTTACTTTGTAAATAATACAAATCCATGGCTCCCCATGTTCCAAACATATAGTCTTCACCGCACCATTTTAAGAATTCTTTACAAACCATATCAAATGGTCTTCCATTCTTAAATAAAACAGATTCGTCATAAGTCAAAATTGACTTAATATGTGGTTGAAGCTTCTTATATAGCTTTGGCTTAACAAGACTAGAATATGTATCTATTATTTCAAAATTGCTATTTAATTTTATTGCACCAATTTCTATTATCTCAAATGGCATACGTGGATTCTCAAGTGCTGAACCACCATAGGTTTGGTTCCATTCGAGATCAAATATAATGTAATTCATAATATACCAATTTCTTTCTATTCTGCTTTAGACTGCATTACTCTTAAATGAGAATAATCGTTGTTATCCTCATTTAATTTTTCATTTCTTTGTTCTAATTCTTTGCAAATATCGTTAAGTATTTCAATTGCTTCATTCTGTGATTTTGCATTTGAAGTAGCCATTTGAGCAATTAGTATAGCTAATCTTTCATTGCTATTAACTATTAAAGAAGTGTTGTCTATTTCCTTCTTAATCTGAAGTTTTGTTAAGAGTGCATCTTGATTCATTAATTCTGTTTGGAGTTTAGAATTGTCTTCTTTAAATTCCATAATAATATCTAATAATGCTGACATACTCTGATTTCTAGAAACTTCTTCTCTCTTTGCAATAGAATATATTCCTTTTTCTACTTTAGTTAATTCATTTTGCTTGTCTATATTAAGAGAAACAATTTGATCAACCTTATCAATTATGGCATCAACAAGAAAATATGTATCTACAATTACAATAAGTGAGATTGCAATTATTAATTCGATGCTTGATGGATATGCAAATATTAAATAAATATCTACTAATAAAGCGGCGATAAAAGCCACAGCGCTTATTGTTAGAATTGAAGATTTTCCTTTCATTAGCTATGTCTCCTTAAAAACAAATTATATATATTTATAAAAATACATAATGGAATTATAGCATATATAAGTCCAGTATTCAATTTATGATTTGATAAACCATCAGAAACTAATATCTTTTTTCATAAGTTATTTTTTTTATCATCCTCAATTTTCCAATACATTAGCCGTGTTTTACGATATAAAAAAATTGTGTAATTATAATAGATAAAAAAGTGTATGTTTCTATAAATTATTTGAAGCAGAAACTAACTTAGGAATAACCTGTTTTTTTCTTGAAACAACTTTATTAAGAGTAATACATCCTCCTGATACTTCTTCTAACTTAAATGCTTTTTTAAGAATTTGTTCTGCATCTTTTCCATAATAAAGAAGGTTTGTTGTTTCAGAATAAATATTAGTAAGCATAAAAAATAACATATCAACATCTTTTGATAAATATAGATTCTCCATATAATTTTTTATTCCATTTTCTAATTCAGATAATACATCTCTATTAAAAGAAGAAATCTGACCTATTCCAAATGTTAAGTTATTTGTTGAAAATTCTTTGTAGTCTTGATGGAATATTTCATCGAGAGTTTTGTCTTTTATTTTACTTCCTGCATCAAACATAGAAAATGCAAAATCTTCAATATCAATAGAGGCTATTTTAGCAAGTGAGTTACATACTTCTTTATCAATAACAGTACATGTAGGTGATCTAAACATTAATGTATCTGAAATAATTGCAGAACAAAGTAAGCCTGCTATGTTACTTGGAATTTCAATTCCATTTTCAACAAACATCTGATAAATGATAGTTGCTGTACAACCTAAAGGCTGATTTCTAAAATAAACAGGGTTAATTGTCTGTAAACCACCTATTCTGTGGTGATCAATTATTTCGAGAAGAGTTACTTCATCGATACCATCTACAGCTTGAGAATGTTCATTATGATCAATAAGAATAACCTTTTTAGGATGGGCATTCAAATAGTTACGCTGTGAAATAAGACCCATATATTTTCCAAATTCGTCAAGAACAGGATAATATTGATGTCTCTTACTTGCCATAACTTCTCTAATATCTGTAATGTAATCCTCAGAAGAAAATGTGATTATATTAGATTTTTTCATAAAGTATCTAATGGGAATACTTTGGTTGATAAGTCGTGCAACTGTATAAGTATCATAAGGAGTTTTTAATATTGTACAGCTCCTGTCTTCAGCAAGCTTTTTAATTGTTTTAGAAACATTTGCACCATCACAAATTATGATACATTGTGCTTCCATTTCTATTGAACAAAGTTGTGATTCATATCTGTTACCTAAGATTACAATATCATCCTTACAAATATAATTTTCCATCATATCAGGATTTGCTGCGGCAATTAAAACCTTTCCAGACTGAACAATTTTGTCTTTATTGCCAACTATTAACTCTGCTGAAAGAGTATCGATAATATTAGCATATGGAGTATTAGCTGTTGCAATAATTTTGTTATCATATACTTCCATATAAGTCATAGCAATATCGCGTACTGTTATAAGTCCAACAAGATTGTTAAATTCGTCAACTGAAGGAAGAGTTGTTGCGTGTGTAGCACTTAAAATCTCCCATGCTCTCTTTATTGAAATTTCACCAGAAACACCATCCATGTGTCTGTATTCAACATCCTTAACCTGAGTAAATACATTTTCTACATATTCAGGTTCTTCTATTCCAAAATAATCAAGAACAAATTTAGTTTCTGAATTGATTTCACCTGCTCTCATTGGAACAAAATTTCCATCTGAAATTTTATTCTTTAGATAGGCATAACAAATTGAAGAACAGATTGAATCTGTGTCAGGATTTTTATGTCCTATTACATATATTTTTTCATTATTATTAACTGGCATATAATAAATCCTTTCAGTATATAAAATAAGTCAAAAAAAAGTGCCATTGGCACCTTTTAAGTGTTCCCGAGGCGATTCGAACGCCCGACCTACCGCTTAGGAGGCGGTTGCTCTATCCTGCTGAGCTACGGAAACAGAATGTTAAAACAGTTACTAAAACATTTTATAGTATATTCTGTAAATTGTAAACAATTTTTATAATAATACAGTTAATATGCTATATTATGTGTGAATAATAATATAGTTAATATGGTATAGTTTGTGCAAATAATATTAATATAGTCAAAGGTATTTTTATTGTGCAAATAACCTTTGACTATAAAATGATTATAATAATAACGAAATAAAATCGCTTAATAGGCAATTTATATACGTACAGCACCCTGTAACCAAATTTCACCTCTGAATCGTCTTCCAACTTCAGGAATACCTTGTAAATCAGCACTATTAATTGCAACATTAAGATGTATACCATTTGCTTCAAGTAAAAGAATATAAACTAATTCTTCTGTTATAATATTCTTTACAGGTGAAACCGATAAAATATCCCCAATTATCATATAGTGATCACATTCAACGCCACAAGGCATAAACGAAGTATCAACTATTGATAAAATATCCTCACCTCTTATTCTATAAGTTAAAGAAGTATAAGTATCCATCTCTGAAATTGTAAGGTTCTCAATAGCTTCTGTATCGCCATTACTTGCTTCAAATAAAAGCTTATCTCGCATTTTCTTTTGTTCTTGATAAAACTTTTGTTCAAGTTTATTTTTCTTAACACCTAATATTATTGCACCATCAATAGATAAAGCAGAAAGCTTGACATCCTTAAGATGTCTGTTGCAATAATTTAGCCATTTTGACTTTGCATAGTCTGCAATGTTAAGTACATAAAAAATTAGAGTCATTCCTAGGCGACAATCTTCACAAACGCCAGCATAGGATTCCTTATCAGTTTGTTTTTCTATTGAAATATTTTCATAAGAGGATAATGTTTCACCTTTGATATAAGGAAAATAATGTTCAATAGAAATAGCACCATTTACATCATATTCTCCAATTAGTGTTAAACCAAGAGAAGGCGCAAAGTCCTTCTCAAATTGTATTAATGAGGTATCAACACTAATTGTAGTTATTATTTTTCTATTAGGATTACGAAGTGTAGACACATATATTTGTTCAAGCTGTTTTCTGGATTTAATGTTGCTAAATCCAATTGCTCTTAAATATGAATGCATTTTTTTCTCCTATTTGATAACGCTCTTTCCACCCATATATGGTCTGAGAACTTCAGGAATATTAATACTTCCATCCTCATTAAGATTGTTCTCTAAAAATGCGATAAGCATTCTAGGTGGTGCAACTACTGTATTGTTAAGTGTATGAGCAAAATATCTATCGTCTTTTCCTTTAATTTTAATTCTGAGTCTACGTGCCTGAGCATCTCCGAGGTTAGAACAGCTTCCTACCTCAAAGTACTTCTTCTGACGAGGAGACCAAGCTTCAACATCGTATGATTTAACCTTAAGATCAGCTAAATCACCTGAACAACACTCAATTGTTCTAACAGGAATATCCATTGAGCGGAATAAATCTACTGTGTTCTTCCAAAGTTTATCAAACCACATTGGACTTTCTTCTGGTTTACAAACAACAATCATTTCCTGCTTTTCAAACTGATGAATACGGTATACACCTCTTTCCTCAATACCATGAGCACCTTTTTCTTTTCTAAAGCAAGGTGAATAACTAGTTAATGTTTGTGGAAGATTCTCTTCTGGAGTAATAGTATCGATGAACTTACCAATCATTGAATGCTCACTTGTACCGATTAAGTATAAATCTTCACCTTCAATCTTGTACATCATTGCATCCATCTCAGCAAAACTCATAACACCAGTAACAACGTCGCTTCTAATCATGAAAGGAGGAATGCAGTAAGTAAAGCCTCTATCAATCATGAAATCTCTTGCATAAGAAATAATTGCAGAATGAAGTCTAGCAATATCTCCCATTAAGTAATAAAATCCGTTACCAGCTACTTTTCTAGCACTATCTAAATCAATACCATTTAATTTTTTCATTATATCTGTGTGATAAGGAACTTCAAAGTCAGGAACAACTGGCTCACCAAATTTTTCAAGTTCAACATTTTCTGAATCATCCTTACCAATTGGAACAGTAGGATCAATGATATTAGGAATAACCATCATTATCTTCTTTAATTTTTCTCTAACTTCTGGCTCTTTCTTCTCTAATTCAGCTAATCTTGCTGCATTCGTAGCAACCTCTTTCTTAACCTCTTCTGCTTCTTCCTTTTTACCTTGAGCCATAAGTGCACCGATTTGTTTTGCAATAGAATTTTTCTTTGCTCTTAAATCGTCTGCTTCCTGTTGAAGATTACGAGCCTCTTTGTCTAATTCAATGGCTTCATCAACCATAGGAATTTTGCTATCCTGAAATTTTTTCTTTATATTTTCCTTTACTATGTCTGGATTTTCTCTCAAAAACTTAATGTCTAACATCTTGTGTTTCCTTTCTGAATGTATATTGTATATGAGAATTACTTTACTATAGTAAAATAATTTATATATCGAAATTTATATCGTCTTCAGTCTCGCTAGTTTTTACGAGTTCATTAATTTCATCTTCAATTGTCTTAGCCTTTTGAATGGCTTCCTTTTCTTCATCGGAAAGTGGAATATAAGAATCACCATTAATTATTTCCTTTGCATAAGTATAGCAGCCTTCTCTTGTATGCATTGAATTAACAACAACACCTGTGTTTTTGCTATTTAACAAGGCTAGAGAAAAGCTTAGGTTACCAGCCATTTCTTCAAATGCATCATATTTTACTAGGCCAATTTTATTAATAGATGTTTCTAGATGATACTTTATTTCTTTGTGTTCCTTTGTAACTCGTTTGGCGTTAGCTTTAACCTGATCCATTTCTTTAAATCTGATTCTAATAACTTTTTCTAAGTCAGCACCTTTTTTTCCGCTCATTAGAACACTGTATTTCCTGCTTATAATATTAAGTTTGTTTATTATTAAAAATACAAGTAATATGAGCAATACAACCATTACTAAAAGGATAATCGTAACGGTTTTAAGATTCATACCGAATATTGTCGGAGTATCCATAATATTACCTCATTATATTACTCTTTAATACTGTAAAGCATTTGAGTTATTCTTTCTAATTCATCTTGAGAATAGTATTCGATTTCAATTTTACCTTTTCCATTAGACTTTGATTTAATGGAAGTTTTTGAACCGAGAACATTTTTTAATTTATCTTCAATTTCTTTATATAAGAATGATAAATCTGTTGCTGCAGATTCTTCTGAATTGGAAGATTCCTTCTTTGCTTTTCCAAGTACTCTTTTAACATATGCTTCTGTTTCACGAACACTAAGCTTCTTATCAAAAATATACATAGCAGTTTCATACTGTAGCTCTGCATTTTCAATTGTAATTAAGCTTCTAACATGTCCTACTGAAAGCATATCATCAATTAACATTTGCTGTACTTTCTCAGTAAGCTTAAGTAATCTTAACGAGTTTGTAATAGTAGTTCTACTTTTTGAAACTCTATCTGCAACTTGATCTTGTTTAAGATTAAATTCCTTTATTAATCTTTCATATGCTAATGCTTCTTCAATAGGATTAAGATCTTCACGTTGAATATTCTCAATTAAAGCTATTTCAACTATCTGTTGATCATCAAAATCCTTGATTACAACAGGAACTTCTTTAAGACCAGCAATTCTTGCGGCTCTCCAACGACGTTCTCCTGCTATTAATTCATAGTAGCCTTTTCTCTTTGCAACTACCAATGGTTCAATGATACCAAACTGTTTAATTGAATCTGCTAATTCGGCCAAAGAATCTTCATTAAAATTCTTTCTAGGCTGATTCTTGTTTGGTTCAATACTACTTATTCTAACAGTTTGTTCTGTTTTTTCTTTAACAACTGATGTCTTAGCCTTTGTAGTTTTTGCTTCCGATGTAGTGCTTTTCAATGTACTGGTTGGTATAAGGCTATCTAGACCACTGCCTAAACTTCCTCGACGTGCCATATTTATCCTCCTCATTATTTGTTAAACAAATAATTATTATATTGCAAATAGTTTATTATTTATTACTTCAGATGCCAATTCTCTATATGCCTGCGCTCCTGATGAACGGCTATCGTATAAATTAATTGGAAGACCAAAACTTGGTGATTCTGCCAATCTAACATTTCTTGGAATTATTGTGCTATAAATAAACTGATCAAGATTATTTTTAACATTCTCAACTACCTCAAGAGAAAGATTGGTTCTTGAATCATACATTGTAAATACAACACCTTCTATTTCTAAAGATTTGTTAAGTTGTTTTTTAATTAGACCAATTGTATAGATTAACTGCGATAATCCATCTAATGCAAAAAATTCACATTGAATGGGAACTAATACCGTATCCGCTGCTGTCATTGAATTAATTGTAAGCATTCCAAGTGCGGGTGGACAATCAATTATAATAAAATCATATTTGCTTCTCAGATTCTTTATTAATTTCTTAAGAATATGCTGTGGCTTTTCTACATTGATTAATTCAACCTCTGCTCCGGCTAATTCTCTATTAGCAGGTACAACACTGATATCAAGCTTATGACCTAATGGTCTTACAATTGTGCACTCCCCAATGTTAATCTCATTACACATAGCATTATATATTGTAAGATCTAGATCGTTCTTATTGATACCTAATCCACTTGTAAGGTTTCCCTGTGGATCCATGTCAATTGCCAAAACTTTCTTTCCTTTTTCAGCAAGACATGCAGCTAAATTAATTGAAGTTGTAGTTTTTCCTACGCCACCTTTTTGGTTGGCTACTGCAATTATCCTTCCCATAATAAATCCTCCGTATATCTTTAGTATTATAACACTATATGTTTTTTTATTCCATAGCAAGATGTGGACACCATTTTTTGAATAATACAATATGTAGATTTTTTTCTAATTTACATTATTTTATAAGGTTTATTAGTAAAAAAAAAGCAAGATATTAGCAATAAATACTTAAAAAAATAAAAGTGTTTCACGTGAAACATATGTTTTTTTCTTACTTAATATGTTTTTTTACTTAAAAATATACATTTTATTGTGCTTTTTTAGTGCTTTTTGATTTTTTGATGACTGATATTTGAATATGAAGTGGTGATAGAGTTGTTGAAATATCTAGAAATATGATATGGGGGCATGGTTATTGCAGTTACAGGTATGTGATAAAGAGACATTGCTATTTGAAGTATCTAGAAATATGATATGGGGGGCATGGTTATTGCAGTTACAGGTATGTGATAAAGGGACATTGCTATTTGAAGTATCTAGAAATATGATATGGGGACATTGCTATTGAATTATATAGAAATATTATATGGGGGCATGGTTATTGCAGTTACAGGTATGTGATAAAGGTGCATTGCTATTTGAAGTATCTAGATAAATTATAATGTAAAATGGTTAATGTTTCATACAGATATATAATAATAAAACATTGTTATTGAGCTATCTAGATATATGACAATGAAACATGGTTATTTCAGAATACAGATATATTATCTTGGAATATAGTTATTACATGATACAGATATAGAATAATGAAATATGATTGTTATAGAATACAGATATATAATGAAACGTAGTTATTTACTGGATATATTAATGGTAATATGATTAAATGTATGTTGAATCAATTGTTTATATAGAATAATGTGTATTAATAAAATTTAATTATTGTATAATGTTTGAAAATAATAGATGTATTGATATAAGATATGTGTATTTTATAATGTAATTAGAACAATATGATAATAATAATAATTATATATATTTACGGATATATTGTATTATTTATTTGATAAGGTCAATATATTGTACTTCTTATTTGGATTATAATATATTATTTTTATGTTATACTCTTTCCTTTGACATAATTATATATGTTTCACGTGAAACATAAGATTTTCCTTGTTTACAGTATTGCATTTTTTCACTTTTCTTCATTTCACCTCATTATTTTATTAAATTAATAAAAAATTTTATGTATTAATAATAATTTTATTGCATAAATTCACATATAAAATGAGATAAATTAATCTATATATATCATGTTAATTAGAAACCAAAGTGAATATATTCTGTTCCTTGATTTACTGATTAAAAATGATAATTGTTTCACGTGAAACATCATATGTTTCACTTTGTTTCATTGAATTTAACTTTAAAAAAACAATACATGGTTTAATAAATATTCATTGACTGAAATAATATGACTGGATTCAATCAATATTTAGTGTCTTTTATTAATCAAGAATATTCATATCTAGTTAAGTTATGTGTTGATGTTTATTATTATCTATATATTATATTATATTATATTATATTATATTATATTATATTATATTATATTATATTATATTATATTATATTATATTATATTATATTATATTATATTATATTATATGCCAGTGCTTCGAAAAGTATTCTGAAATTTCATTGTGTTTCACGTGAAACACAATGAAATAATATTTATCAATTTTGAAGTGCATTATGTAAGTATTAATTCTTTGGTTAATATATTATTTACATCTTTTATTAATAGTGTGCCATTATTGTATGCATTTAATTATAATTTGTTATTATTAATAATTTTTATTCATGTTATTTTTTGAATTTTATGTATTGATATTGTTGAAATTGCTGCTATTTGTAATTAGATTAGATATTGTTATTTCTGTAAAAATATTCATTCGACATACAATACTTGTAAGTACCAGTTTTATATGTTTCGTTTGTTATAATATAATATATTATATTATAACGTTTGTCTTATGAATAAATTGATTAAATAATATTATATTAATTGAACATTTAATATATTTATCTCACTTTTTATTAATCATGTTTGTGATAAACATAATATAATATATTATATAACCCATTTTTTGAATTAATATATTATAATATATTATAATATTTTCTCTTTTAATAAATATTATGTTAATCTAATTTAGAATAAATATGATCGAATATATTACATTGACCAGATTATGAATAAATTCAACTCAATATAATATAGTATAATATATATTATTATTATTATTATTATTATTATTATTATTATTATTATTATTATTATTATTATTATTATTGATTCGGCTCTAAATATTTTTAATTAAATTTGTTCCCGTATTATTCAAGATAAGAATATATTTAATTTATATATAAAAATCATATGATTTTAAATCAAAAGTAATATATTTTTTAAAATTTGATAGTTTGATTTAATAATATATTATTTGCATATTGAATAATATATTATTATCTAATTTAGTTTTAACAGTATATAATGTTTCACGTGAAACATTATGTGCAATAATCCTGACTTTGTTTTATTTTGATATAATTTTTTGATATTCTATGCTAATTCGTTGAATTATTAGTAATAAAATTATAATTATGTATTGTTTATATATTAGTATAAAAAATATATTATTACAATTAATAAAAATTTAATAAGTAATGTATAAATAAATTGATATTATTAGTGATACTGTTAATATCAATTTATCTATACATTACTTATAATATAACTAATTTTAAATGATTTATATCTAATAATATCTGATTAACATTCTATGTATTAGTTATAGGTATGTAGAGTATTGATCAGATATTATTTTTATTAACTTTTAAAATATAATCAATTATTTAATTGGCATGTTTTATTTGTTGTATTTTTAATAGTTGAATACTTATTATATAAATTATTAATATATTTTATTCATATTTTTTATTAATATATTTTATTAATATATTTATTAATATATTTATTAATATATTTATTAATATATTTATTACAGGATGTTTCACGTGAAACATCTAATTGATTTATTTGAATATTAATATAAAATTTCATTTTTAATGATAATATTTCTAGATAATAATAAATATGAATTTATATTTTTATACTGCATATTTTTATTATGTCATGTTTAAATCCTAATTAATTATTAAATTATTTAACCTGATTTATACCACATTGAAAAATATAAATGTGGTATAAAAATATCTCAATGAAAGTTTTATTTTTGATTAAAATATTGTTACCAGCAGATTGTAAGAATATGTAAAGAAAATTAGCGATAAAGTAGAAGTGTTTCCTAAGTAACATATATTAAGGTGTATTTAGATATAAATATAATTCAATTAAACTATGTTTCACGTGAAACATTATCATGTAAAATTAAGTATATATTTATTATATTAATAATATATTGATAGTTAAATATTTAATATAAAATACTACTAATAATAAAAGTGTTATTATAATCATCAATATAATACATGAAATCTTGTTTATAATGTTTCACGTGAAACACGATTTGTCAACAAATATGTGGATAAATAAAAAAGTTATCCACATATTAAAACAGTCAAAATGCACATATAAATTTAAAATAAGTTGTGCATTTTACACATATTTATGCATAAATAATACTAATATAATTTATTTACTTCAAGAAAACAACAGAAAACTGTGGATAACTTTAAGGTTTTGTGGATAACTGTGGATATTTATATAATAGTGGAGGAATAAAACCCACTAGTTATCCACAAAATGTTTATAACTAGTGGAATACTTGTGTTTTTTACTAAAAAAACATGAATAATAATATATATATTGTAGTATTAATAATTTAACTACAATATATATGGAAAATATAAGAAAGTAAAATAGTATTATAAGAAGATATAGATGAACATGAATTGGTATTTTGAAAATACTATAATAAAAAATAAAAATTCAACAACAAATCAAATTACCTCAACAAAAAATAAAATTTCAACAACAAATCAAATAACTTAAATAAAAAGATTATATAAAAATATAAAAAACTGTATGTACCGTCCCAAATAGTTAGAAGTGTATTCTAATTATTTGGGACGGTACATACAGCTCTTTTATGGAATAATACTATGAACAATACAATAGTTGCAATTTGTTTTATAAAATTACATTTGCTCAGGACACTCGATACCAAGTAATGCCATAGCATCTTTAATTGTTTTCTTAGTAATGTAAACTAATGAAAGTCTTGCATTTTTAACGGCCTCATCTTCAACATTAATTCTGTTTGCGTTATAGAATTTGTTAAATGACTGGGCAACATCAACGGCAAATCTTGCAACAATTGAAGGCTCATATTTATCTGCAGCATCAGCAATAACTTTAGGAAATCTTGAGATTTCCTTTAATAATGCCATTGATTCTTCATCAGAAATAAGTGAGTAATCAACCTCTGATGATGGAGTACAATCAATTTTTCTAAGAATACTTGAACATCTTGCGTGTGTGTATTGTACGTAAGGTCCTGTTTCACCATCAAAGTTAAGAAGCTTTTCCCATTTGAATGAAACGTCTTTGATTCTCTGATTGTAAAGGTCATTGAAAAGAACTGCGCCAACACCGATTTTCTTGGCTGTTTCATCCTTGTCTGGAAGATCTGGATTCTTTTCTTCGATGATTGTTTTAATCTTATCAATTGCCTCAAGTAATATATCTTCAGCGTAAATAATATTTCCACTTCTAGTTGATAATTTAGCACCTTCTAAGCTAACTAAACCATATGGAATATGTACTAACTGATCCTTAGCCCATTCATTTCCACATAATTCAACAACTTTGAATACCTGCGCAAAGTGGAGCTTCTGTTCCTGACCTGTAACATATAAACATTTAACGAAATTATGAGTAGCCTTTCTGTAGAAGATAGCTGCTAAATCTCTTGTTGCATATATAGTACTTCCATCATTTTTAAGAATTAAACATGGAGCCATACCATATTTCTCTAAATCAACAATTTTCGCACCTTCGCTTTCTGTAAGAAGGTTAGCATCAGTAAGCATTTTAACAACATTATCTGTTTTGTCACGATAGAAGCTTTCACCAAGATAGAAATCAAAGTCAACACCAAGTAAATCGTATGTTCTCTTATATTCAATAAGACTGATATCCTTGAACCACTGCCAAATGCTTAATGCTTCCTCGTCACCCTTTTCCATCTTTGCAAACCATGCACGAGCTTCATCATTAAGCTTAGGGTTATTATTTGCTTCATCATGGAATTTAACGTAAAGTCTCATTAATTCAGCAATACCATCTTTTTTTACAGCTTCTTCACTTCCCCAGTTCTTGTAAGCAACAATAAGCTTACCAAACTGAGTGCCCCAGTCGCCAAGGTGGTTAATTCTAACTACATCATAACCGAGCTTAGAGTAGATTTTATATAATGAATTACCAATAATTGTAGTTCTTAAATGTCCTACATGGAAGTTCTTTGCAACGTTTGGTGAAGAATAATCTATACAAATTGTTTGTCCATTTCCAACTGTTGAAGAACCAAAATTATCAGCAAATGCCTCATTTAACATAGATTTAACGAAAATCTGCTTGTTAATGAAGAAGTTAATGTATGCACCTTGAACCTGAATTTCCTCAAGAAAATCTACATCACCGATTGCTTCTTTAATATCAGCAGCTATCATTTGAGGAGCTTTTCGCATTGTTTTTGCAAGTCTGAAACAAGGAAACGCAAAATCACCAAGCTCTGGCTTTGGTGGAATTTCTATTAAAGCAGCGATGTCCTCTTTTGAAAGACCATCAACATGTGCAGCAATTAAATCAACAATTTTATTTTTCATATTATTTACCAGACCTACCAAGGTCATATCCTATATATAATGTAGTATTATTTTCCGTCCCTCTCCAGAGACCATAAGAACAATATAAAAATATTAACAGTCCCATCCAGAGACCATAAGAACAATGTAATAACATTTAATATATGAATAGTCAATATAGTTTATTATTGTAAAATGAAATAAAAACATTTGCAATAACAAAGAGTAAAAAAGTATTATTTATTTTTTATAGAATAAGAAAAATCTATAGTAGTTCCGCCTATTAGTGAACCAGATATATCAAGCTTACCACCTAACAAATATACTATTTCGTGAGCCTGGTGCAAACTGCTATACCAAGGGCTTTTAGTCATATATTCTGAATCAATTCCAACACCATTGTCGGATAGGTGAATAGATAGCATTGAGTTGTCATCTATAGAAATAGAAAATTCAATTTTATTTGCATTTGCGTGCTTAAAAATATTGTTAAAGAATATATTAATAAGCTTGAGTGTATTAATAAAAAATACAGGATGTAGCTTCGTTTCTTCTGTCAAATTATTTGTTTGAAAATCTAAAATACATTCTGGATGATCTTCTCTTATTTGCATAATAAAGTCTTCTATACAAGTGAAGAAAGACTTATCAGTATTGTATTTTGCATCAGTATGCTCCTGCAAGAACTCAATTGAATCAATTAATTCATTTGAATCATCAGAGATTTCCTTGAGTGTCACTCTTGCTCTCGTAACGTCAGAGCGAAGAAGTAAAGAGGCATTGTTAAGTTTACTATTCATGCTAAGAGCAGTGCCTTTTATTTCTTTATCGAGAACAGAATTAAGGTAGGCATCTTTAAATGCCTGTTGCATTAAAATGTTGTATCCATGGTTAAGATTCTCTGCTGGTTCACTGTTACTATCATTATCAATAAATTCAAATGGATTATTATAATCATCAGAATAAGTTTCCTTAAGTGAGACAATTGCATCCTTTGCAGCATTAATATGTGACAAATACTTTTTCATTGACTTTAAGTTAGAATCTAGGTTTCGAAGCTTTTGACAGTATAAATCCTTTTGAGCACTTAATTGATTTATATTGTCATCAATTATCTTGTTTCTTTCGCTCATGTCATTGTCTGAAAAAGATGGAGAAAAAGCATTTCGTTTTGATTTAGATTTGAATGTGTATAAATCGCGAGTTTTGCTAAGTTCATCTATTTTAACAGTAAGCTCAAAAATCTCTGTTTTGAGAGATTGTATATCCTCTAATTGCTTTAAGAATATATCATTAAAATATTTAAGTGCTTCGTTATTTGATTTTGTAATAATATCAAATTGTTCTCTAATTGTTTTTTTGGATTCTTGATTTTCCATATTTCTCCCCATTATACGATATACAACGTAGTAAATATAAAATTATAATTTAGTTTGTTTTCATAAAATAATTGGTAAAAATTACTCACAGAATAAACTGATAAACTATTCGCAGAATAAACTGCTAAACTGTTCATTGAATAATTCGCCAGACTACCATCTAAATAAATTTCCAAACTATTATGTATGTCTAAATTATTTGTATATTTATTTCATCTTACTTTTAATAAAGCTGACAATAAAAGTAATAAACGACTTAATGTATTCTATAAGCTTACCGATCAAGAGTAAAAATAAATTCTTAATGTAAACTAAAGCTTCAAGTGACTTTTTAATTATTTTTTCTTTATCTAAAATAGGATGTGTATTTCCATATTTTGATGCTTCAGCACGTTTTTTGTTAATAGTGTCATAACGCTTATAAATAAATACTAAAATAGCAATAATTATCAGAAAGATAAATAGCTTTTTCAGGGCTATAAGAAGCTTGCTTTTTGGTTTAGGTAAAATGCCTTCATCAATTGCTTTTTGAATAGCAACCTCGTCTTTTGAGTTAATGTAACCTGAATATTCAATAGGAAGAGTAATATATTTTACTCCTTCGTATGTAAGAGAAAATGTTCCGATAATACCTTGCTCTAAATTATCGCTATTATATGAAATATCTATTTTAGCTTTTTGAAAATCGTAATCCCAAGGTAAAATTAAATCATTGTCGCATTTTACGTGTAGACGTACAGTTCCTAAATTCTCGCAATTATAGTGATTATTTAGGAAGTTTTGTGCACGTGTAAGCTCTTCTGCTTCAAATTCATATGTTTCTAAAGGATTAGTTTTTGAGTAATGTGAAAAAACATAATCAAATAAATTAATTGTATCGTTATAGTTTTCGTATGAAGGAATACCATTTAAGGTAACGCAGATAAGATTCATATCATCTTTAGTAGCCCAAGCAACAAGTGTTCCTCCTGCCTGATCTGTAAAGCCAGTTTTACCACCTTTACAAGCTGAATAATAGTATTCTGAATCTTCCATAATAAGTTTGTTATCCTGCCAGAGAATTCGCTCATCACTATTTTTATTTGTGGGTGGAATTACATAGTATGTTGTTGAGGTTGCTTCCACAAATTCAGGATGAGTAAGAGCTTCTCTTGTGATAAGTGCCATATCATAAGCAGTTGTATAGTGGTTATCATCGTGAAGACCATTTGCATTAACAAAATTAGTATCTTCACATCCAAGCTCTTTTGCTTTGTCATTCATTAGCTTACAAAATGCATCAAGACTACCTGATACGTGGTCTGCAATTCCCCAGGAAACTTCATTTGCAGAAACAATAAGCATTGCGTAAAAAGCATCCTTGAAGGAAATTTGTTCATCAACATCAAGTGCAATATGAGTGCTATCTCTGTCGATTCCCCATATAGCATCCTCGGTCATTGTAACAGTTGAATTAAAGTCTGTATTTTCAAGGGCAACTAAGGCTGTCATAATTTTAGTAATACTTGCTGGATAAAGTCGTTTGTGACTATTTTTTTCGTAAATAACCTGTCCTGTGTCAGCGTCCATTACGATTGCAGCCTCACATGCAATTTTTAGTTCTTCGTTTTCATTAGTTGAGTCATTATTCTCTTCAGAAGTATCCTCAGCATGTATTATTGATGGTGAAAGATAGCTAAATGCTGAAATAAGTAAAATGACAGATAAAAATAACGTTATTATTTTTTTATACATAAGTAACCTCTATATATAATGAAAATTGTATAGCGATATTTAGCCATACCAATACAATTATGCAATATGAAATAAAAAATAACAAGTAAAAAGTATCAAACTATCTAATATTGTATATATTTGTATTTGAAAAATATATAGATAAATGCTATGATTTTACAAGTTAGTTAATATTTGGAGGATAATATGAGATTAAGAAATGTAAAAGGTGCAAGAGATACTATTGCAGCAAGTGAATATGTAGCTTTTGATGAAGATAATATGGATCCAGATCAGTTAAAAGGAAAATGGAAAGAAAAATTTGGTAATAATAATCCTATAAGAATTGAAATTGGCATGGGAAAAGGCCAGTTTATTATGGAAATGGCAAGAAGAAATCCTGAAATTAATTTTGTTGGAATAGAGAAGTTTTCAAGTGTTTTAGTAAGAGGTATTGAAAAACAACAGGTTGAACAGCTTCCTAATCTGTTATTTGTAAGAATGGATGCAGAGAATATTGAAAAGGTATTTGATAAGAATGAAGTAGATTATATATTCCTTAATTTCTCGGATCCATGGCCAAAGGATAGACATGCAAAGAGAAGATTAACTTCAGTTAATTTCCTTAATAGATATATTAATATATTAAGTGAAACAGGTGGAGTAACATTTAAGACAGACAACAGACCACTCTTTGATTTCTCTCTTGAGCAGGTGGAAGAGGCTGATTGGATTTTAGACAATTATACTTTTGATTTACATCATTCAGAATATGTTGAAGGAAATATAATGACAGAGTATGAAAAGAAATTCTCAGAAATGGGAAATCCAATATGCAGATTAGTTTGTCATCCAAAAAGATAAATTACTAGCACATAATAACCTAGTCGTAATATATTATAGTATAAAAAATTATGGCTGGGTTTTTATGAAACAGAAAAAAATATTGTCAAAAATTAATTCAAAATTATATGGAAAATCGAATATTAATTGCCAAATTATTAATTTTTCAAAAAATATCGAAAAATTAAAATGTCGAAAACATAAGGAAAATCAAGGGTTTACAGGCAAAAACAAAAAAAATATGAAAAAATTTTGAAAAAAGTAAAAAAAATGCTTGCAAAATGTTTTTCTTTAAGATATAATACATTTTGTTGTGAGGGACACAACACAAATTAAATAACACGGGCCGCTAGCTCATTTGGTAGAGCACCTGACTCTTAATCAGGGTGTGCGGGGTTCGAGCCCCCGGCGGCCCACTAACGAAGGCATCAGTTTTACAGATTTGCTGTGGGGCTGGTGTTTTTATTTTGCATTTTTTTGAGGAGGTATAAAATGCTATTTGAAGAATTACTTAATAGCGAAAACACAAATGACAGATATGATTTATGGAAGAATTATAGAGAAGACCTCACAGAAAAGATAATAAACAATTTTAATGATATTTTAATCAAAAAGAAGGTCAAAGAAGAAAAAATAAGAAGAGTAAAAGATAAACAGTTACTTCATCAGATTAAGGATCAAAAAGGATATAAGCCAACTCTTGCTATATGGGGGGCAGGTGGGTGTAACGATATTGATATTGTTGCATTATCTCATTATTTTACACTTATTTTAATTGATGATAACGAAAAGCAAATTAAAGGTGCAAGAAGCAGAGCTAAGCTTAGCGAAAGTGAATGTGTGTGTACTAATTTGAAATTTTGGGATGTATGGGAAGAAGAATATTATTTATTTGACGCTTTAGTAAAGGATAGGGCGCCTGTAGAAGATATAGTGATATATTTTGATGATTTAGTGAATAGAATGGTTGAAATTGATTATTCTACGATTCCAACGTTTGATTTCAGTGTTTGTGTAGGGCTTGCTAGTCAGCTTAATTCAAGATTTATGGCTATTCTTTATAGACATAAGGGGGAGCCAGACTTTTATTCAAATAATGACATTTTGACTATAGTTGATGCATTTGATAGATTGAATGATATTGCAGTGGAAAGAATGTGTAACTGCATAAACAAGCTAACTAAGTATGGGGCTATGTTTGGGTATGAGCTTGATTCGTTATTTATTGATGAAACCGATGAAAGCAATAAAGATGTAATCGAAGAAATAATTAGAGAAAAATTAAATGAGATTAATTCTGTTATTGAAGAAAGTATTCATATAGAAACAGCGAATGAAAAACAAAATATATGGCAGTTTGATATTAATATTCAAGGAAGCAAGCAATTAGAAAAGTATTTAATGAAGTGTGAGCTTGATAATCCTAATGCTAATTCTAATTTGATATGTACTGAAGCACTAGTATGGCCGTTTGCAATTGAAAAGAGTTATATTATGATTTTTAGAACCATTGATAATTTATAATAATATTTTATGATATAATTTTAAATAAATTATAGTTTTTGTTTTCTTATAGATTTGAAAAACATATTGATCGATTTTCAAAATTAGTTTACTTATAGATAAGAAAATCATATGTATAGTTAAATTATTGATTTCAAAATCATATTTATTGAGTTTATTTTAATAAAATGGTATAATTACAAAGATTGTTATTTAATTAGGGGAGAAAGAAATCTTTATTATTGCTTTCTAATACTAATCGCTAATAATGTTAGTGGAATAACATAAAAGGAGGATAATGTATGATTTGTAGCGTATGTGGAAAAGAAGTTCCAGAAGGTCAGAAATTCTGTTCAAACTGTGGAAATCCTATGCAGACACAAACTCAAGTTACGCAACCAATGAATCAGGCAATGGGCCAGCCAATGAATCAGGCAATGGGCCAGCCAATGAACCAGGCAATGGGCCAGGCAATGGACCAGCCAATGAACCAGGCAATGGACCAGCCAATGAATCAGGCAATGGGTCAGCCAATGAATCAGGCAATGGGCCAGCCAATGAATCCGGCGATGGGCCAGCCAATGAATCCGGCGATGGGCCAGCCAATGAATCAGGCAATGGGTCAACCAATGGACTCGGCAATTAGTCAATCATCACTTAAGATAGTTGGTCTAGTAGGTTCGGTACTTGTTTTATTAAGTCCATTTTTCACATGGATGTGGAGGGGAAATGGGCAGTTCATAAAACAAACAGCTAATATATTTAATGTTGAAAAGGGAATATATACTTTTACAGGTATTCTTTTACTTTTAGCTGCTGTATTTTTTATTTTATGGCAGTGTTCAGAGTTTATTCCTGCAGTAGAAAACATTAAGAATGATATTAAAATTCCATTCCTTGAGATAATGGTTGCTGCTGTTGTTTTATTATTTGTAATTCTATGCTTCATTAATGGAGATGTTAGAGATGTTATTAAGCTTTGCAAATCAGTAGGCGGAAAAGCTGGTCATGGATTTGGTCCATTATGTGCATTTATTGGTTTGATTGCAAGTGCAGTACCAGCAGTTTTCAGAGA
Source organism: Lachnospiraceae bacterium (assembly GCA_029338675.1). Taxonomy (GTDB): domain Bacteria; phylum Bacillota; class Clostridia; order Lachnospirales; family Lachnospiraceae; genus Coprococcus_C. The sequence goes on along the minus strand of JAQYAV010000083.1, from coordinate 43,792 downwards.
TTTTTTGAATAAATAATTGAATATACCAATTATTACACAACAGAGATATTGAGCCATATGGTTTATTGTGGTAAGATATCTCTGTTATATTATATTTTGATAATATGATTTATATGTATTTAAACGTATTTAGGAGGGGCGTTATGATTTGTAGTAATTGTGGTATTGAGGTTCCTGAAGGAACAGATTACTGTGAAGCCTGTGGGGCACCATTAAATGAACCAGTTGTTATATCGAAGGATATGGCAAATGCTAAGCCTGTTAAAAAGCCGGGAAATATGCCAACAAGTGATATTGTTATTTCGCAAACGGATGGTAAGTTTATTAATATTAATGGATATATATCATCATTTTCTGTTGAGACATATAGACTAGTAGCTCTTGTTGCAGGTATTGCAATGTATCTTTCGCCTTTTCTTTTCTGGTATTGGAAAAGTACTGGACCTGAAAAGGTTAAGCAGAATTTGTTCAGCATAGCTAGAAAGTATGGGGATATGGCACAGGGAAGCATAAGATTAAATATTATGGGTATATTGATGCTTTTATGCGGAGTTGGAATGATTCTATATTCAGCAAGAAATTACATAAGACCTGTTGTAAAGTATTCTAATAAAAAAATGCTTTGGATAGGAGTTGAAATAGTATCAATAGTAGCATTTCTTCTTGCTGTTACTGATGGCAAGTTTGAAGAGCTAATTCAAGCAACAAAATCAGAATTAGAGTTTGTAAAAGCATTAAATAAAGGTGGAAACTTTGGTTGTGGTTATGGGGCTGGATTCTACCTTGCTATTATTGCAATGATATTATTTATGCTATCGCTTTTTATGGGAATATTAAATACAAGTGAAGTTGATAGACAAGCTAGCTTATAGTTGTATATTAGTATAACAAAAATAGGAGAACTAAAATGAGCTCTCCTATTTTTCTTATAATTGTGACAAATTGTTATGTTCATTATATTATTTTGTGTTCTGACTCATCCAAGCCAGAACACAAAAGATTCTCAATATATATTTCTTATTATATTTCTTATTTCAAATTAGTTACTTTTTAATAAATGCTCTTACGTTTGTATCGCTTGGAGATCCTGAATTCTTATCTACAAGAACTATCTGAATTCCTTCAAGTCTCTTTCCCTGACCTACTGTTCCTGATAACTTAATTAAAAACTTCTTTCTCATTTTTTTCTTCCCCATTAAATAATATTTTTTGGTTTTTTCGTTTTTTGTATCTCCCCTTGTTACAAGCTTATTATGCCCCAAAATTTTTTAAGAAAAAACTAGCTAAATTATAAAGATTTTCTTATGATTTAAATAATTGCAAAAAAATAAATCCCAGATTTCGAAAAAACTGAGATTTATTAAATCAAAGGGACACTCCTCATGACAAAAGCAACGTCCCTATAAAAAATAATTAAATCAAAGGGACACTCTTCGTGACAAAAACAACGTCCCTATGACAATTTTTTTGTAGCAATTTCATCTACGATGTTGACTAGGAATTTATCTATTGGCATGCTTCCTAAATCTCCATCTTCGCCACGCTTTCTTACGGAAACTGTATTAGTTTCTTCTTCGTTTGCACCGATGATAAGCATATATGGAAGCTTGTTAAGTCGTGCTTCACGAATCTTGTAACCAATCTTCTCAGCACGTCCATCCATTGTTACTCTAACGCCTGCTGCTTTTAATAATGCCATAACCTTCTCTGCATATTCATGATGCTTTTCAGAAATAGGAAGAATACGAACCTGCTCTGGTGATAACCAAGTTGGGAATGCACCTGCATATTTCTCGATAAGCCAAGCAAGAGTTCTCTCGTAACAGCCCATTGAAGTTCTGTGGATAATGTAAGGTCTCTTCTTCTCACCGTTTTGATCAATATAGTACATGTCAAACTGCTCAGCTAAAAGAGCATCCCACTGAATTGTAATCATTGTATCTTCTTTGCCGTATACGTTCTTAGCATTAATATCAACCTTAGGACCATAGAATGCTGCTTCTCCAACATCTTCAACAAAAGGAATATTAAGCTCATTAAGGATTTGTCTGATACTTTCTTCTGTTTCTTCCCAAACTTCAGGTTCACCAATATATTTTTCTTTGTTTTCAGGATCCCACTTTGAAAGGTGGTAAGTAACATCTTCTTCTACTCCAAGTGTTTGTAAGCAATATTGAGCAAGTGCAATACAATCCTTGAATTCTTTAATCATCTGGTCTGGTCGTACGATTAAGTGACCTTCTGATATAGTGAACTGACGAACTCTTGTTAGTCCATGCATTTCACCTGAATCTTCGTTTCTGAATAATGTTGAAGTCTCACCATATCTACATGGAAGATCTCTGTATGATTTCTGGCTTGCCTTATATACATAGTACTGGAATGGACAAGTCATAGGTCTAAGAGCAAATACTTCTTTGTCTTTTTCCTCATCACCAAGAACAAACATACCGTCTTTGTAATGATCCCAGTGTCCTGAAATTTTGTATAAATCACTTTTGGCCATAAGAGGAGTTTTTGTTCTCATATATCCACGTTTTTCTTCTTCGTCCTCAATCCAACGCTGAAGAGTCTGAATAATTTGAACACCTTTAGGCATAATAAGTGGAAGTCCCTGTCCAATAACATCTACAGTTGTGAAAAGCTCTAATTCACGACCAAGCTTGTTATGGTCACGAAGCTTGATATTCTCTAAGAACTCTAATCTTTCCTCTAAGTCAGCTTTCTTAGTAAATGCTGTACCATAAATTCTTGTAAGCATCTTGTTATCAGAATTACCTCTCCAATATGCTCCTGATGAAGAAGTTAATTTGAAGAATTTAACTGCCTTTGTATTCATAAGATGTGGACCGGCACAAAGGTCTGTAAAGTCGCCCTGAGTGTAGAAGCTAATAACTGAATCTTCAGGAAGATCATTAATAAGCTCTACCTTATAAGGTTCATCTTTTTCTTCCATAAGCTTAATAGCTTCTGCTCTTGGAAGAGTAAATGTAGTGATATCATCACCTGATTTAACAATTTTCTTCATCTCAGCTTCGATAGCATCAAGCTCTTCTCTGCTTAGTGAAGGCATATCAAAATCATAGTAGAATCCATTATCTATAGCTGGTCCGATTGTACATTTTGCATCTGGATAAAGATGCTTAACAGCCTGTGCAAGTACATGGCTTGCAGTATGCCAAAATGTCTTTTTTCCATCCTCATCGTTGAATGTCAATATGTTAAGGTTAGCATCTTCGCTAACTACGGTTCTTAAATCAACAACCTTTCCGTTAAGCTCAGCAGCACATGCCATACGTGCAAGACCTTCGCTAATGTCAGCTGCAATATCGATGATTGCCATTTCGTTCTGGTACTCTTTTGAAGAGCCATCTTTTAATGTGATTATCATAACTATTCCTCCTTCTATAATATGTTTACCCGCTCGTTTTTGTTAGGTGGCGTGTAATAGAAAAACATATATTGCAAAAATCAATGCAACAGTCTCCTTGATGAATTTAGATAAAAAATAAATCCCCGGTGTGATATACACCAGGGACGAAAAAATCGCGGTTCCACCCTCGTTTTCATTCTAGCAGATTATTCTAAAATGACACTCAATGGGATTGTAACGTAATCAACGTCTTATGTTTTCATAAGAAGCTCCAAGGTAGTTTTCCAAAAGGCATTTCTTGAATTCTCTCTCAGCGGATAGTGGAATTCTCTCTGTAAGCTGTTTCTAATGTACTCGTCTTTTCATAGCTTATTTTATATCTAATTAATTGTGATTATAGTTTTATAAAATTAGTTTGTCAAGATAAAACAATATTATGCAATTATGTCAAAACAATTTTATGCAATGCCGTCAATTTCAGCTTTGCACTGTTTTCCATCTGCGAGAAGCTTATGTAATACTTCTGCATTTTCATCTCTGATTGCATCTCTGTATTCAGAAATGTTTTTGATGAATATATCAAGCTCTTCAACAAGAGCATCCTTGTTCTCGATAAATAATTCTGTCCACATATCTTCGTTAAGCCAGGCAACACGAGTTAAATCCTTGTAGCTTCCGGCAGAAAAACCATCGTGGTTTTTAGCTGTTGGGCTCTTTACGTAAGCGTTGGATACAACATGTGCCATCTGTGAAGTAAAGGCAATCATTGAATCATGTCTTTTGGCATCACAGATTGTGAACTTACCAAAGTGGATAGGAGATAAGAGCTTCTTTGCTCTTTCTATTGTTTCAGTATCAGATAAATCTTCTGGAACTAAAACCATTGAGGCACCATCGTACATTGTTTTTGTGCTGTATGCAAAACCTGAGAAATGTTTTCCTGCCATTGGATGTCCACCTACAAAGGTGAATCCATATTCCTTGGCAAGGGCAAAGCAGTCGTTGCATAGAGCTTGCTTTGTACCACAACAGTCAATTACCATTGTTGATTTGTCAATATAAGGTGCCATTTTAGTAAGGTAATCAACACAAAGCTTAGGGTAAAGGCATAGTAAAATAAGATTACATTCCTTGATGTTTTTTTCATTTAATTCACCATCAATTGCCTTTTCTTCGTAAGCATCCTGAATTACCTGTTTGCTTCTATTATAGGCGAGTACTCTGTGCTCGTCGTTATCGCTATATGCTTTGGCAAATGAACCTCCAATAAGTCCAAGTCCAACTATTCCTACTGTCATTTTCATGCTCCTTAACTGTTTCTTTATCATATATTGTGCATAGACATTTAATAATGTTTGCACTTGTATTATAGAATGCCTTTTATTTTGTTACAAGAGAAAAATATATGAATAAAAATATTTAAGCTGGGAAGAATTAAGATATATTTTAAGAAAAGGGGCGCATAATACATGGTAAACAAGAAAACAAAGATATATGTTATTTTATTAATATGGAGTGCTATTTTTGTGCAGCTATTCATTAACTCAAGCATAAATAGAGAGTCTGTTATGGTGAATGAGGTAATGTCTAACGCAAGTGAGAGTCTAAGTGTTGGTGAGGTAAAGGCATATGCATATTATGGTGATTCGCATTTAGAGGAAGAAAAGCAAGAGAGCATTGTCAGAAATATTGCCAGCAAATTAGGAATAGTTTCAGAATATGAAATTGTAAAGGATATTGATGATAATCAAAGCATTATCTCGTTAAAAAAAGACGGACTACAAGGGGAAACCTGTATAAGAATTATCTCTACTAGAAAGGACGATGGGGCGGATAGCAATTATATTACTGTGGAGATTAGGCTTAAGGCAAATAATAGTGAAATGGTTCATCAGCTGAAAAAAGATGTTGTTAAGGTGTACGAAAAATTAGGCATGTCAGCCAATACAAATATTTATTTGTGTTGCCAAAAAAAAGGAAAAATGACGACGGAAGAAATAAATAACGAAATAGACAAATTTATGGAAGATATGAGTGCTAAAGAAGTAAAAAATGTTACATTTGATGATACAGTTTGTGTATATGGCTATAGTAAAAATATTGATGAATATGTTTGTCAGGAGGATAATAAGGTTAATGTAAACATAGCATTTTCCTATGATGAAAAGGAGGATGTAACCTATGTTCATAGAGCTATTCCGTTTATCGATAAATCATTTTAAATCAAAGTGTGATTAGAAAAATTCCATAGATCAGTGTAGTTTTTATCAAATATATTTCAATCATATTTTAGGAATGTAATTAATATAATAGTATTAATAAGCGTGCCTTTAGGATATGAGATGATTAGAAGAAAATTTATGGCAGCATATATTGTTATGCTGCTTTTTTTATCAGGTTGTAGTTTAGATGGTACTAGTGAAAAAAAGATTACTAAAAAAGTGGATTTTGAGGTGTGCAGCTATAATAAGCTACCTACAGAGCTACTTAAGATAATAGATGAAAAAAAGAATATAAAATTCAAGGTTTCTTATAGAAATAGTGAGAATATTTATATTGCAATTGGGTATGGTGAGCATGAGGATAACGAGCTTTGTGTTGGCATAAATGAACTTTATGAAACCAATAAGGAATTATATGTAAGTGCTACTTTATATACAAAGAAGGGAATAGATAATTCTATGGAAAAGGACATAATAGCAAAGGGTGAGTATTCAAGATGTCCTTATATTGTTATTAAATGTAAGGCGGTTGATTTGCCGGTTTATTTTGATGTGGACTAGGAATATATTTCATAATAAAGAATAAAATTAATTTAGTAATATTAGTGGAGGAATTATGGATTTTAGTAAAAAAGAAATACATACCAGCGTTTTGAAAACATCAAAATGTTCACAGCTTACAATAGATGATGATTTTAATATACATGATCAAAAAGAGGATATTGATAAGGTTATCGCAAAGTGTGGGAATGCTGTTGTTGATGAAATATATACAGAGGAGGGAAGGGTAAGAGTTCTTGGTACGGTATATTTTAAAGTGCTCTATAAAACGCCATCTAAGGATAAAGAGATAGAAGCCTTCGAGGGCGAAATATTATTTGAAGATGTTATTAATGTTGAGGGCGTTTCAAAGGAAGATTATGCAGAGTGCCATTGTAAGCTTGAAGATATTACTGTGACAATTATTAATTCTAGAAAAATAGAAATAAGAGGGCTTATTCAAAACTGTGTAAATATTCATCAAGATGTCAGGGCTAATGTGGCAATTGATTTAGTCAATGGTAAGGGCATAGAATGTCAATATAAAAAGGCTACTATGACTGAGACTATTATTGCAAAAAGAGATATGTTTAAGATTAGAGAGGAGGTTGATATTCCACAAAATAAACCTAATGTTCAGGAGGTGCTATGGTCCTATGTTGCACTTCGAAATACAGATGTGAAATCATTAAATGACAAGATAATGGTTCGTGGAGAAATTGAGATATTTATTTTGTATAAGGCGAATGAAAGTCATTTGCCAATGCAGTATTTGTATCTTGTTAGAACCTTTAGTAAAGAGGTAGATTGTCAGGGAGTTGTGGAAGGAATGATTGTCTCTGTTGAAGCTAATCTTGGGAAGGGAGATGTGGTTGTTAAACAAGATGAGGACGGAGAAGACAGAATATTTGGTGTAGATTATAATGTTGATTTGAATATAAGAGTATACGAAGATAAAGAGGAATGCTTTATTAGCGACATATATTCTCCTCAGGTTGAAATAATTCCAGAAAAAGAGGAATTTATATGCGAGAATATATTGATGAAAAATCTGGCAAAGGCAAAGGTTTCGGTTAAGAATAAAGTAGATGAAACTAAAGATAAAATACTTCAAATATGTCATACCTTTGGAAATGTTGATATAGATGATATTAGGGTGAATAGTGAAAATGTTGAAATAGTTGGAGTGGTAAGAACTTGTATATTATACATATCTTCAGGTAAGGATCCGATTTGTATGATGGAGCTTAATGTCCCTTTTGATTATGTTGCAGATACAGTGCCTCTTTCAGATGAGGATTCAGTTAGAGTTAACCCAAGCTTAGATCAGCTTAGTGCAAATATGTTAAATAGTGAGGAGGTTGAAGTTAAGGCGCAAATAAATCTTGATATATGTGTCTTTGAGAGAGGAAATATTGATGTTATTACAGATATGCAGGTTCATCCAATTGATTATGAGAAGAAATCAAAAATGCCTGGAATTGTGGCATATGTTGCGAAAAAAGATGATACCATATGGTCAGTAGCAAGGAAGTATTATGCTACTACTGAATCAATTAGAACTATTAATAATCTTGAAAGTGATTATATTAATGAAGGTGATAGGTTAATAATTGTAAAATCATAAAAAAGGCGATATATGAACTGTCCCCTAATCGTTAGATTTTGGTCTGACTTTTTTGGGGGCGGTTCAGAATATATCGTCTTTTTTAGGATATATAGTTGTTACATTTTGAAGGTTGTGTAAATTGCAATAAAAACAATTTTATATTACTACACTTCTTGGCTTACCTGCTAAGAAGGCTGTAATGCTTTCTTCAATATCTTTAACTAATCTTGTTCTTGCTTCAACACTACCCCAACCAATATGAGGAACCATAACAAGTTTATTTTGGTCTTTAACTTTAAGTAGCGGATTGTCGGCTTTAATAGGTTCAACCTCAAAAACATCTAATCCAGCACCGGCAATAAGGTCTTCGTCTAATGCTTTAGCCAAATCTTCTTCGCAAATAATTGGACCACGACCAACATTAATTATAACAGCATCCTTTTTCATTTTTTTTATGTTGTCATAAGTAAGAAGCTTGTTTGTTTTGTCTGTTAAGGGACAATGAATAGAAAGAATATCTGAAGTAGTTAGTATTGTTTCTAAATCCACATTCTCATAAGGTACGTCATATGTATTATTAGATGCAGAATAATATATAACCTTACATCCAAATGCAGTTGCTATTTTGGCAACCTGTCTGCCGATATTACCCAACCCAATAATGCCATATGTTTTGCCGTCTAGCTCATGAAAGCCTTTAGCAATATGTGAGAATGAATTAGTTGTTGCATAGGTACCATTTTTTACGAACTGATCATAGTAAAATAGTCTTTCGTAGACAGAAAGAAGTAGTGCAAATGTATGTTGAGCAACACTGCTTGTAGAATAATTTCTTACATTTGTTACAGTTATATTTTTCTTTTTGCAATATTCTAAATCGATGTTATTGTAGCCTGTTGCACATTCACATATTAATTTTATATTTGAGGCGTTACCAATTGTTTCTTCGTTCATAGGAAGCTTATTTACAAGTACTATATCTGCATCAGAGACTAAATTAGAAACCTCCTCCATGGCAGCGTTATCACATATAACAACCTCGCCAAACTGATTAAGTCCATCAAGTGAAATGTCATTTCCAAGAGAACCACGTTCTAAAACAACAATTTTCATAATATACCTCCAAATTGTTTTTATTAAAAATTTATTGAATTATAACATTTCTATTGTGGTTTGTATATTAATAAAAAAAGGTTGTATATTGTATACAATCCTGTGTATAATTAGTTATATTATATTTTTTAATGTATTTTGTGGAGGGTTTTGTTGTGGAGAGTATGACTGTTAAGGCGTATGCTAAGGTTAATCTTTCTTTGGATGTACTTAGAAAGAGAGAAGATGGTTATCATGACGTTAAAATGATAATGCAGAATTTAGGTATATACGATGAATTAACATTTGAGGTTTCTTTAGGAGAAGATTGTAAGATTACAATGAGCTCTAATAAGGATAATATTCCTCTTGACGAAAGAAACCTTGTTTATAAAGCTATAAAGCTTATGATGGAAGAGTTTGACATTAAGGCGAATATCCATGTTACACTTATTAAAAATATTCCTGTTGAGGCAGGAATGGCAGGAGGAAGTACAGATTGTGCTGCTGCCTTTAGATGCATGAATAAGCTGTTTAAGCTTGGTCTTTCTGTTGAGGAGCTTATGAAATATGGTGTAAGACTAGGGGCTGACGTTCCTTATTGTATATTAGGTGAGACTGCTATATCTGAGGGAATAGGTGAAGTACTTACTCCATGTAAGGGATTAGGAGATTGTTATGTTGTTGTAGCCAAGCCACCAATTAGTGTAAGCACTAAGATGGTATATACTAATTTAAAGGCTAACGAATTAAAAGAGCATCCAGATGTGGATGGAATGGCTAAGGCGCTTAATGAGGGCTCTTTAGCTGAGGTTACTTCTAGAATGTCAAATGTATTAGAAACAGTAACAGTTAATTTATATAAAGAGATAGAGGACATTAAAAATATTATGAAAAATCAGGGGGCACTTAATGCTATTATGAGCGGAAGTGGTCCAACTGTATTTGGTATATTTGAGGATAAGTTATTGGCTGAGAAAGTGGCAAAGACTATATCTGATATGGGGTTATCAAAGGAGATATTTGTTACAACACCAGTTAATAAGGTATATGGGGAGGAAGCATAATTCATGAAATTAAATTTGCAGATAGATGAATATTTGCCACTTAGAGATGTTGTGTTTAACACGCTAAGACAAGCAATAATTGAAGGGGAATTTCAACCAGGAGAACGTCTTATGGAGGTTACTCTTGCTAATAAATTAGGAGTTAGTAGAACACCTGTAAGAGAAGCTATTAGAATGCTTGAGCTTGAAGGCTTAGTTGTAATGATTCCGAGAAAGGGTGCTGAGGTTGCTAATATTACAGTTAGTGATTTGAAGGATGCACTTGAGGTAAGAATGGCAATTGAGGCTCTTTCTGTTAAGCTTGCCTGTGAGAGAATTGATGACGAAGGAATTCTTGAATTAAAAAGAAATAACATAGCCTTTAAGGAGGCTATAAATTCTAAACTTGTGCCTGCAATTGTGAAAGGGGATGAAGCATTTCACAACACAATATATAAGGCAAGTAAGAATAGAAAGCTAATTAATATAGCACAAAATCTTAGAGAGCAGGTTTATCGATACAGAGTAGAATACGTAAAGGATTTTTCTTATCACGATAAGCTGATAAAGGAACATGATCTTATTACTCTTGCTATTTTGCAAAGAGATAGTAATGCTGCTGAAAAGATAATGAAGGAGCACATTTTCAATCAAGAGCAGATTGTAATTAGAAATGTGACTAATGCGATTTAAGGAATAAGCTCTAAAATAGAATAAATAATTATAACCTCGCACATAATTACTTTATTGAAAGTATATGTGTGAGGTTTTTTTATGCAAGAAAATAGTGAGGAATGGTTTGGCAAAGACAATAGGCTAAAGAAGAAAATCAGCAAAGCAATAGAGGAAAATATTGACGTATTAGAGGTAATATTTTCTGGATGCGGAGATGTTGTAAAAAAATCATTTTATTTAAATAGAAATGAAAGAGGAGTGCATATATATATTTGTTATATTGATGGTTTAACAGATAATAATATGGTTGAAGAAACAATAATTAAGCCCCTTTCCTATGAGTGGTCTGGAGTAAGTGAGGAGGATATATATGAAGCAATCTATTATGTAGAGGCACAAACGGTGGATATATCTAAGGAAACCTCATTTGACAAAACAGTGGAGCGTATCTTAAAGGGGGACACAGCTATTTTTGTTGATGGATATGAAAAAACACTGATAGTTTCATCAAAGAAATATCCACTTAGAGGAATTAGCGAGAACCGAAATGAAGGTGGGCTAAGGGGCCCTCAGGATAGCTTTAACGAAGGTTTTAGAAAAAATACGGCACTTATTAGAAGAAGAATAAGAGATTCTAAATTAAAGGTTAAGCAAGGTATTATTGGGCAGAGAACTAGAACGGATTATGGGTTAATGTATCTTGAAGATGTGGCGGATTTGAATATTGTAAATGAATTAGATAATAGGCTTAATAGATATGAAATTGACGGAATACTAGACAGTGGAATGGGGGAGCATTTAATTGATTATGATGATGGCTTTTCTTTGTTTCCTAAATTCCAATCTACTGTAAGACCAGACAAGGTGGCAGCAGGAATTTTAGAGGGAAGAGTGGCAATTTTATTTGACAATTCACCAGAGGTTATTCTTGCTCCTGTTAATCTAAATATGATGCTTCAGGCATCAGATGATTACTATAACTCTTGTGCTGTGGCGACTTTTGCCAGGGTAATTAGATATTTGGCGTTAATATTAGCTGTAGCATTACCAGGCTTGTATATTGCAATAACAACCTTTCATAGTGAAATGCTTCCTACGAAGCTTTTGTTTGCAATTGTATCTGCTAGGTCAAAGGTAACCTTTCCAATTGTTGTTGAGGTACTTATTATGGAGCTTTTTTTTGAACTATTAAGGGAGGCGGGAATAAGACTTCCTGGTGCTCTTGGAAATACAATTGGAGTGGTAGGTGGACTTATTGTTGGACAAGCAGCAGTTGATGCAGGAATTGTAAGTACAATTGTTGTTATCGTTGTTGCCCTTACTGCAATAGCCTCATTTACGATTCCAAATGAAGGGTTTGCATCTTCCTTTAGATTGCTAAAATTCTTTGAAATAATTCTTTCTGCTTTATTTGGATTTTATGGATTTATTTTGGGACTAATTGCAATAATAGTTCATTTGTGTGAGATAGAAAGCTTTGGTGTACCCTATCTATATCCTTATGTTTCAGGAGAACTAGATAGCTTATCAAATAAGCAGGATTTGATATTTAGGGCACCTATTAAGAGTATGAAATATAGGCCATTTTGGGCAAAAAATAGAGTTAGATTTGTTAGGGGGAAAAATGGAGAAGCTTCAAAATAATATATTATCAAAAAGGCAAAGCTTTAGGTTATCAATATTAGAAAACATTACGCTAAGTATGGTTTTAATTCCGTATATTACGATTAACATTTCTGAAAAATATCATGTTATTGCGTTCTTGTTTGGAATTATTTTTACGGTGATTTATTATCTATGGATTGATGCTGTAAGAGGATATTATAATGGTGATTTTCTAGGTAGAATAAGTGGGAAAAATAGTATTTTAGGGAAAATAGTAAGCGGGGTATATAGCTTTAGATATCTTCTTAGAGGAAGCTTAATTATATTGTTTTTTGGACAGGTAGCAAGAGAGTTTATTATTAGCAATTACGACCTGATATGGATTATTGTGCCGTTTTTTTTAACTTGCATATATGGGGCAGTTGGTGGTGTAGAAAGAAGAGGACGAATAGGAGAAATTCTTTTTGCATGGATGATAGTTCCTATTATATTGGCAGCAGTACTTGCATTAAAGGGAATAAATTATTATGAAATATTTAATACAGAAAAATATATGAGAGGTTTTTTGGGAAGAGATATTTTTGATGTTTTTTCAGGAGCGTATTTTGTTTTATTAATAATGTCAAATTCTGAGCTTATGCTTGTTAATAAGGGCATTAAGAATGAGAGAAAAAACAACGTAATATTTCATATTATTGTGTGGCAGATTATATCGGTTTGTTTTGCTTATGTGTGTGTTGTAGGCGTACTTGGAAAGGGTTTTGTGGCAAGCAAAAGTATTGCTAGCTTAAATGTATTAGAGGCAGCAGAATTTCCAGGGAAGATATTTAAGCGTTTAGATTATCCTATTATGGCATTTTGGATAATTGGGGTGTTTGTATTAGCTAGTGGATATTTGTTTTGGGCAAAAAAGCTAGCATATAATGTGGCTAAGAATAAATATAGCTTTCTTGTGACAGTTATATTCTGTGGCTTTTTTATCTATGCCTGGTATAGTGAAAAAACAAGTAAGGTGCTTTCGTTTTATTTATTTTTTATAGACTTTTTTATTGGTGTATTTATTCCTATGATTTATGTTTTGACGGACATAGGCAAGGAGAAAAAAGAAAGAAAATCAGGCAACAAAAATATATTGTCATATAGAGCAATTCTGGCAACAATGGTGTTATTCTCTGCGTCTGTTTTTCCACTTATATCCGTTTTGTTTTCGAATATAGGAGGTAGCAAATCAAAGAGTTATCAGGAAAAGCTTGATCTGGTAAATGTATCAAATATTATTACAGGAGAAAAAAAATCCTCTGTGGAAAATAGAGACTATTGCCTGCAAATGGAAGTACAATTTAGTGAAAATAAAAATGTATATAGCTTCAGCCTTGTGGATGTTAACAATTTTCAAAATGAAAATGATGGGACAGGCAGTTTGGCAAGCTTTGAGGCAGATAGTTTATTAGATGCGTTGGAGAATTATAAAAAAAGCAATGGCAGGGAGATTGATTTAGGACATTTAAAGCAAATTACTTTATATGATGTTGCCAAGGAAGATGAAAGAGACGGGGTGAAATTAAAAACTGGTGATAATTTCAATAACGTGAATACTGGCGAAGAATACAAGAAATTTATTAAGGAAACTAGTTTAATTAATCAGCTCCCTAAGTCAGTGAAAATCATTTATCAAAACGGAAATAACACTGATAAAAATATTTTAAGAAAACTGATTAAAGCTCTTTATAATGGGGAAGGATTATAAACATAATAAAAATTTATGATAGGTGAAGAGATAAAAAATAGCTTATTTCCAGCTCATTCATAAATATATAAAGGGAGGTCATTATGTTTATAAAAATATTTAGAGGAGTAGTAATTGGTGTTTTATTGGGAGTCATTTTGGGAATTGGAATTCCTTCTTACATGAAGATAAGCAATATGGTTAAATCACTTGAATATAATCCATATAGTAATCCGCCAGAAATGATAACTTATTCGGATCAAGAAGGTGATCTGGCTTGCATGAGTAATTATCAGGAGAAGGAATTAAATGATATTTTAATTCGATTTCATGTTAGAGCTAACAGTAATAGTAAGAAGGATATTGATTTAAAATACAAAGTAAGAGATGGCATTTTAGAATACTTAAAGACTAGAATAAACGGAAATATGAGCAGGCAGGAGGTTATTGATTTACTTAATAATAGCATGTTTATTATTAACAGCAAGGCAAAGGATATTGTGAAAAAGGAAGGCTATGGTTATGTTGTAAAGGCATATCTTACAGAGGATGATTTTCCTATAAGGCAGTATGGAGATATGCTTCTGCCAGCAGGTAGATATGAAGCACTTCGAATTGATATTGGTATGGCTAAAGGGGAAAATTTCTGGTGCCTTTTGTATCCTACTATGTGTATAACGAAGGATGCAGTGGCTATTGTTGATGAGGACTCTAAAGAAGAAATAAAGCACGAGCTTACAGATGAGCAATATGAGAATTTATTTAATAAACAAACAAAGAAAAAAGTTAAAATTAAATTTAAATTACTAGAGCTATTTGAATAAAACAAATGAGCTGGACAGTCAAAACAAACAAAACGAACAAATATTCGGAAATGTATTGCAAACGCGAACATTTGTTTGTATAATGATTATATGAATGAGATAATAATTGATAAAGAAATTAATAGTAAATTACAGATTTTGGCAGATGCAGCTAAGTATGATGTAGCATGTACTTCAAGTGGATCAGATAGAAGGGGAAAGAAAGGATACCTTGGGAATTCCGTATCTTGTGGTATATGTCATACCTTTGCTTCTGATGGACGTTGTGTGTCTCTGCTTAAGATTCTTATGACTAATTGTTGCGTTTATGACTGTAAGTATTGTATCAATCGAGTGAGCAATGATGTTCCTAGAGCAACCTTTACACCAGATGAGATATGTAAAGTTACAACAGAGTTTTATAAGCGTAATTATATTGAAGGATTATTTCTTAGTTCTGGAGTGCTTAAGAATCCAACTTATACGATGGAGAAGATGTATGAGACTTTATTTTTACTTCGTAATAAGTATAAGTTTAATGGTTATATTCACGTTAAGGTTATTCCAGGAGTTTCAGAGGATATACTGTCTGCAATTGGATTTTTAGCAGATAGAATTAGTGTTAATCTAGAACTTCCTACGGCGGAAAGTCTTAAGAAGCTGGCACCGAATAAGAACTTTCAGACAATCATGAAGCCTATGGAGCAGATTACTGGAACCATTGCGTCTAATAGACTTGCCATTGGCAAGGATGCAAGAATGGAGCGAAGTGGCATTAACAGATATTTAACTAACAATATATTTAATGACTCTAAGCGAATTGAAACAAGTAGTAAGCTTCCATCGGTTGTTACAAAGGAAAAGGTTAACAGGAAATTTGCTCCTGCAGGTCAGAGTACACAGATGATTATTGGTGCAACTGATGAAACAGATTTTAACCTAATCAAAACTACTCAGTATTTATATCAGACTTATGATTTGAAGAGGGTATTTTATTCAGCATATATTCCGCTTAATGAGGATAGCGAACTTCCTGCTCTTGGAACTGCACCGCCTCTTCTTAGGGAACACAGACTATATCAAGCGGATTGGCTGCTTAGATATTATGGCTTTCAATATAACGAATTATTGTCAGAGGAGAAGCCTTTTTTTAATGAGAGAATAGATCCAAAATGTGATTGGGCACTTAGACATTTGGGAGATTTTCCTGTGGAGGTTCAAACAGCCTCTTTTGATTTATTATTGCGTGTACCAGGAGTAGGTCCCAAATCTGCAATGCGAATTGTTAATTCAAGAAGATACGGAAGACTGGATTTCTCTCACCTAAAGAAGATGGGAGTAGTGTTGAAGAGGGCGCACTATTTCATTACTTGTAATGGTAAGATGATGTATAACACACCTATAGAAGAGCAGTATATTACAAGACAACTGATTGCTGATTCAGGCAAAGAAAACTGGCAGGTAAAGCATCAGAATGAGGATAACAGGCAGATGTCATTGTTTGAAGATTTTGGAGTGGTAGGATGAAAATATTTTATTGTGATGACAGATTTGAAGATATGATGACTTGTATATATGATGCTTGGTGTTACGCGTTAAAGGAAGGACATGATAATGTTCGATTGACTAGGCAAAGGGATAGTCAGGAGAATATGTTTGATGAATATGTATATGTAACTGCTGATAAGGACAAGGTAGTTAAGGTTACTCGTTCAATCGAAAGAGATATATCAAGGTATGCATTTATGCAGGTATTTTATGCTACGTTATCTAATGAAGAGGATGCATTAGATGCTATCTATAGATACTTAATTATTGGGTTTAAGGTTGGAGAAAGAGTGTCTCAGATGCTTAATGATGCTGCAGTAATGCGAATGATGGAGATAAAGAGAAAGGTTGGAAATGAAGCTCATTTCTTTCGCGAATTTGTTCGCTTTTCTAGCATTAAGCTTAACTCTAAAAATGCTTCTAATTCCTATGAGGAGTACTATATTGCTCATATTGAACCGAAATGTAATATTGTTAATCTATTAGGCAATCATTTTGCTGATAGAATGCCGTCTGAGAATTGGTGCATTGTGGATGATAATAGAAAATATGCTGTAATTCACCCTAAGGATGAGGAATACTATTTCCAGTATCTTACAGATAGAGAATATGATATTTTGCACCAGTCAGAAGAATATGAAGATGAATACACATCACTTTGGAAAACATTCTTTAATGCCATTGGAATTAAAGAGAGAGCAAATTATAGATGCCAAAGAAATATGATACCAATATGGATGAGAAAACATGCTGTAGAATTTATGGAATAAGGTACTAATATATATCGATATAGACATGAGAAAACATACAGTAGAATTTATGGAATAAGGTACTAATATATATCAATATAGATATGAGAAATTATCCACTAGCTTTAGTTAATGTGCGTTATTGTTAAATTGGCAAGCTACCTATATTACTTGTCCACCAAAAGTTAACATATTCAGTAAAAAAGTTGTAAATATATTCAGTTAAAAACGTAAATATAGTCAGTTAAAAATGAAATATATTTAATAAAAAATGCACGATTGAGTAATTTGCTTTATTGGAGTATAATATACGAATAATGTTTTAGAAAAAGAGGTAGCAAAACATGGGAAAGAAAAATCTTGCAGTTATTTTTGGTGGACGTTCTTCTGAACATGAGGTATCATGCATCTCAGTTGTAACTGTTGCAAAGGCTGTTGATACTGAAAAGTACAATATGCAATTAATTGGAATAACAAAAGATGGCAAGTGGTTAAAGGTAAATTCTATAGATGAAATTCAAGCTGGAAGCTGGAAGAATAGCAAGAAACAGGCAATTATTTCTCCTGATTCAGCTAAAGAGATGATAGTACTTGAGGAGAATAGTAGCTCAATAGTTGAGAAGATTAAGATTGATGTTATATTTCCTGTTTTACATGGAATGTATGGTGAGGATGGAACTATTCAGGGATTATTCCATATGGCTGATATTCCATATGTTGGATGTGGTGTTTTTGCATCAGCAGCTTCAATGGATAAGTTCTATACTAAGCTGGTTGTTGATACACTTGGAATTAGACAGGCTCAGTATGTTGGGGTTCTAAAGGAACAGTTAAAGGATATGGCTGAGGTAATAGGTCGAGTAGAAGCAAAATTATCTTATCCGGTATTCGTTAAGCCTTCTAAGGCAGGCTCCTCAAAGGGAGTTTCAAAGGCGAATAATAAAGAGGAATTAGTTGTTGCATTAGAAGAGGCGGCAAAGCATGATTACAAGATTCTTGTAGAGGAAACAATAGTTGGTAGAGAAATTGAGTGTGCTGTATTAGGTTACGGAGATAATACAAAGGCTTCTGGAGTAGGTGAAATATTGGCAGCTGAGGAAGCAGCATTTTATGACTTTGATGCTAAATATAACAATAGCGAATCAAAGACAGTTATTGATCCAGAAATGCCTGTTGAGATATCAGAAGAGATTAGAGAAAATGCAGTAAAAATATTTAATGCATTAGATGGATTTGGTTTATCAAGGGTAGATTTCTTCGTTGAAAAAGATACTAATTCAGTAGTATTTAATGAGATAAATACTCTTCCAGGTTTTACATCAATTAGTATGTATCCAATGCTCTGGAATGCAAGAGGAATTGATATAAAGACATTAGTTACAACTTTAATTGAGATGGCAGCTGAAAGACCTTAATACATGGAGGGAAACTTATGGAAGCTTCAATAGGTGTATTTGATTCTGGTGTGGGCGGTCTTACTGTAGCAAGAGAAATAATAAGACAGCTACCAAGTGAGAATGTGATTTATTTTGGTGATACAGCCAGAGTTCCATACGGAAGCAAATCAAAGCAAACTGTATTAAAGTATTCAAAACAAATAGTTAGGTTCCTTAATACTAAGAATGTTAAGGCAATAGTAATTGCCTGTAATACAGCAAGTGCGCTTGCCTTAGATGAAATTGCAGCAGAAAGCAAAATTCCTGTAATAGGAGTTGTAAGACCTGGTGCAAGGATGGCAGTTGAGTGTACTGAGACAAAGAATATTGGTGTAATTGCTACAGATGCAACAATCAAGTCAGGTATATATACAGACTATATTAGAAGTTTAGATAAAGAGGTAACAGTAGTAGGTAAAGCCTGTCCTTTATTTGTTCCTTTAGTTGAGGAAGGTTTATTAGAGGACAGAATTACTGATGATATGGTAGATAGATATCTTTCAGAGATAAAGGCATATAATGTTGATGCACTTGTACTTGGCTGTACACATTATCCTTTGTTGGCAAATCCAATAAAAAGATATATGGGGAATAAGGTTACTCTCGTTAATCCAGCTTATGAAACAGCTAAGGAGCTAAAGACATTACTTCGCGAAAATAATATGTTAAACATTAACAATACACCAAAATATGAATTCTACGTAAGTGATGGAATAGACAAATTTAAGTCTTTTGCAGACAAGGTTTTACCAGTTAATGTTACTGCGGTAAATGTAGTTGATATAGAAAGCTATTAAATAATATAGCTATGGATTAGCAATTCTATATTAGTAGAATTAGTGAGTTCAGGAGATAGATATGAAGGTAAATTTGAGATTCGAAAGCAAGGATCCAAACGGTGATGTTATAGTGTCAAATTTTCTTGCTGTAATGGAAATTAGAAAAAACAATTATAAGATAGTTTATATGGAAGACTTATCGGGTGAGGGCATTTCTACAAAGTCAACAATTATGCTTGCAAGGAACGAACTAAGATTAATAAGAGACGGCGAGATTAAAGCAGATTTCCTATTTGGAACAAATATGGTACATAATACTGCGTATAAGACAGTTTATGGAGATATTCCTGTTACATTACAGACCAAGGATTATTCCTTTGATATAAAAGGGGCAAAGGAAAAAGATTCCTTTGAATTAGAAAAGAGCTATATGGTTACTGCACAGGTTTTATATGACTTAATTATTGATGGTGCACCACAGGAAATGAATATGAAGATATATGTTACTTCCTGGGATGAAAATATTAATGTATAGTGAATATTTTATACAAAAAAGTGGGATGTTTATATCTGATATACCTTATGTTAAATTAACATGTTAGGAATTAGATATGAACATCCCGCTTTTTATACTTTAAAATAATTATAATTACCAGTTGCCAGTACATATTATTATTAGCTTCTATATTGTTTATACAGTAATAAGTAGAGTACTGATAGCATTTATACTGGTTATTAATATATATATTGATTGCTAATATATCAATATATATTTATTAATAGCATTTTCACTAGTTACTAATAGCTTGCTTCTTGTTTAGTCTAGAGATAATTCTGTACATTAATGAAATTAATACAAGTACCACAACCGAAATAATTAATGTAATTATGCTGTTTGTTGTATCAATAGTAAATGAAGCTGGAACAAGGTATATGCTTGCATTAATTGAAATATGAAGAATAATGCCAGGAATAATGCTATTACTTTGTTGACAAATAAAACCTAGCAAAATACCAAAAATCAACGCATAAATTCCCTGAATAATATTGCCATGGTAAACACTAAATATAAGTGCCTGGAAAACTATTGCTATATTAATTGATAAATATTGTTTGGCGTAATTTTGTATTAATCCTCTGAACAACAATTCCTCAGCAATAGGTGCAAGGAGAATAACACATATCATCATATTAATACTTTTTCCAGCACCAGTTATTGGAATGGATAACTTATCATATTCAGCAAATTGTTTTACAAAATGCCCACGACATAATGATAATATACTGCTTACCATAGTCTGACACAGGTATCCACTGATAATAAGAAAAAATGTTCTTAAACATATAATATTTGATTTGGCATGTTTTCTAATATTCAGATTACTATTTGAAGGTAAAATAATAAGCTTTTGATACATTAATGCGAAAACAATACCAGCTATAATAAATTTTGCTAATGCCATATTGGCCACGTTAATAGGCTGGTTCAAAGTTTGAGTCATAATAGTTGAATGATTTTCTCCAACTTTAAGTGTTTCATCTGAATTAAGTAAACTAATAAAAACAATAATGGTATCAACTAGTGAAACAATAACTTCAATAACCATAAATAAGAAAATCGGTAAAAAAGTCATGATGACATTTTTTACCGTATTCTTATTGGAAATATTAAGATGACCAAATGTCTTGTTATTTCCTAATTTCATTTTTAATCTTACTTGCTCTTTCTTGTTCTTTTTTGAGTTCTTCTTTTGTTTTTTCTTTGCCCTTTTTACTAGCAGCTTTTGCTTTTTTAGCATAGTATTCGTCATTAAGCTGCTTCTGGTATTCTGCCTGACGAGCTCTTAACTTATTCTTGAAGCCCTTCTTTTTCTTTGTAGTTTCTTCAATAGCGTTATTCTTCTTACCACGAACACTCTTAACGCTTACTATGTAGATACCGCTAATCATAGCTTTAACTTCACCCTTAGTAGGTACATCGTCATAAATTGCATCATCACACATAAAGTTCATAATCTGAGGACCAACCTTTGCTTTAACGATTGGTACTTTACGGTTTAGGTATTTTTTAGGAACCTGTGCAAGTACTGCTTTTGATAAGCCGGCATCCTTCATAGGTAAAATCTTTTTATCAATAATAAGCATTGTTGCAGGTTGCGCTGCGTCAAGCATCTGTTCCTTTTGTGCTACCTGCTGCTCTTGTAATTTGCTGCCGTATCTGTATAAAACAAAAAGCAAAATAGCAATAACGGCAATTACTATAAGCATAATCATCCACCAAGTCATGTGTTTGTTACCTCCGAAATATATTAATAGTTAAATTTTGTGTCCATCACGCATGCTCTGAATTATGCCAGGGATGGTAGCATAATAAGCTTTTCTCTCTTTTGGTGAGAAATCTGATGGATTATAAGGTTTTCCAAATTCGATAACTACTTTATGTCCGCGAATTATCTTTTTAGGAGCAGACTCAAGTAATAAGTCAGAACCGGAAATTGCAACAGGTACAATAGGAACTTTAGCCTTTTCAGCCATTTTGTAACCGCCATCCTTAAATGGAAGGAGTTCGTCCTTTTGATTTCTAGTACCCTCTGGGAAAAGAATCATATTATGCCCCATCTTTAGATACTCTGCTCCGGTATTAATTGTTGCAAGTCCTTGTTTTATATCATTTCTGTCTAAGAATAAACAGCCGATATCATTCATATAAAGAGGAAGAAGTGGTAATTTCTCCATCTCTTTTTTGGCAATAAAACCAACAGGTCTATTGACTGATTCGTGATAAATTAAAATGTCAAAATAACTTCTGTGATTACCAACGAATAAAACTGGTGTATCGTTTGGAATATTTTCATATCCAATGGTTTCAATTTCACATCCTGATATTTTAAGCTCTGTTTTGAAAAATCCAGAAACATATTTTCTACCCTTTGCCCAAGATTTTGCAGGCTCCTTCTTCCAAAGCTTTCGCAAATATAAGTGATATGGAAGACTAAAGAATAGTGCAACCATTAAAACTAAAAGTACACATAATCCTTTCATATAAAGCTCCTTCCTGAAAAATAGTCTTAGCAACTATACACTTTACAAATCTCATAAAGTATTGATAGTTTTAGCGGCCATACATTTTACATGTTTCATAAAGTCTTGCTTCTAGATTATGATCAAGGGCTTCTTGTTTGTATCTCCAAGACCAATTGCCTTCGGAAACACCAGGTGTGTTGAATCTTGCCCATGAATCTAGACTTAATACATCTTGAAGTGGAACAATGGCCATATTGGCAACTGAGCCAAAGCAAGCACGAATTAATATCCAACAAATATCATAACCATCTGTTGAGAAATATCTTCTTAACTTGTCCTTTGATGCTTCATAACAATTGTTATACCAACCTCTTGTTGTATCGTTATCATGTGTACCAGTATAGCATACACAGTTTCTAACAAAATTATGAGGAAGAAAATCATTCTCTTCAGGATTTTCAAAGGCAAATTGAAGAACCTTCATACCTGGAAGACCAAATTTATCTCTTAATTCTACAACAGAATCATCTATCTCGCCTAAGTCTTCTGCAATAATAGGAAGATTGTATCCAAGAGTTGCCTCAAGCTGTGTAAAGAAATTAACACCAGGTGCTGATAACCACTTTCCATTTATTGCATTTTCAGAACCGTAAGGAACAGCCCAGAATTTATCAAAACCGCGGAAATGATCAATTCTAATAAAATCAGATAAAGTTAATTGCTGCTTAATACGATTAATCCACCACTCATATCTTGTTTCAGTATGCTTCTTCCAATTATATAGTGGATTACCCCAGAGCTGTCCAGTTTCTGAGAAATAATCAGGTGGAACACCAGCAACAACAGTTGGATATCCGTCTTCGTCTAAAAGGAAAAGCTCCTGATTAGCCCATACATCTACACTATCCCAGGCCATAAATATTGGAATATCGCCAATGATAGATATGTTTTTAGTATTAGCATAATTTTTAAGTGCCATCCATTCATAATAGAATAAGAATTGGATGAATTTGTAATATTCCATTTCTTTGGCTAATTTCTTAGACCATCTTTTTTTGCTTGCGTCAGTAGGCTTCTTTAATGATTTGGTCCACATGTACCATGGAAGTCCATTGTGGTAATCTTTTGCCGCCATAAATAACGCATAATCATCTAACCATAATGAATACTGACAGAAATCATCATATTGAGCCATAAGTTCTTGGCTTGATGTAAGCTTGTCTTCGTAATCTTTGTCATAAAAACGTTCAAAGGCTTTATGCAAGATACCCGTCTTAAATTCTATTAATTCGCCATAGCTTACCTGTTCAGGATTCCAAGTAGGCATATCTTCAAAATCTTCCGGTAGGAGTAAATCCATCTCGCGTAAATGATCAACATCAATAATAAGAGGCTGACCTGCAAAGGCAGAGAATGGCTGGTATGGTGAATTGCCAAAACCTGTATGACCCAAAGGAAGAACCTGCCATGTATTAAGTCCTGAACGCTGAAGAAAATCTATAAAATCATAAGCACTCTGACCTAAATCTCCAATACCATATGGTCCTGGAAAACAGGTTGGATGAAGTAAAATGCCAGTATATTTTTTGGGTTTCTTAGTAGTTGACATCTTATCCTCCCTAGCGTAAATATCGTAAAAAACATACTCCAATTATACAAAAATACTATATAAAAGACAACAAATTAATTATACATCTCATAAAGCTTCTCAAATAATGGAATTGAACGCTCAACCATATCTGTTGTTACGCAATATGAGATTCTGAAATGTCCAGGACAGTTGAAGCTATCTCCAGGAACAAGGATTAAGTTAAGCTCCTTTGCTGCCTTCCAACAGAATTCATTTGCATCAGGACATAAGCTTCTTGGGAACATGTAGAAGGTTCCGCCTGGTTCTACAACATGATAACCAATTCTTGTAAGCTCTTTGTATAATATCTCTTTGTTTTTCTCGTAGATTGATAAGTCACTTGTCATATCTAATATCTTTTCAACCCCAAGCTGGATAATTGAAGGTGGGCAGTTATGACCTGTGAATCTGGAAATCTGACCACACATTAATACGATTAGCTTTGCATCCTTACAAGCTGGATTAACAGCAACATAACCAATTCTTTCACCTGGAAGAGAAACGGATTTACTGAATGAATAACAACAGATTGAGTTATCGTAGAATGAACAAATAAATGGAGAATCAGTTCCCTTGAAAACTATTTCTCTATATGGTTCGTCAGATATTAAATAAATATCGTGACCATATTCTTCCTGCTTCTTATATAAAATCTCTGTTAATTTCTTAATTGTTGCTGTTGAGTAAACAATACCAGAAGGGTTATTTGGTGAATTAATTAATACAGCCTGAACATTCTTGTTAAGAGCTTTCTCAAATTCATCAAAGTTAATCTGGAATGTATCAATGTCAGCAGGAATAATAGTAAGCTTGGCGCCAGTACCAGTAATATATGGAACATATTCTGGGAAATAAGGTGCAAAAGTAATTACTTCATCACCATCTTTAACAACACATCTAACTGCATGAGCAATAGCACCAGCAGCACCACTTGTCATAAAAATGTGATCAGCAGTGTAGTTCATACCAAAACGTCTGTTTAAGGAATCAGCAACTGCCTGACGAGTTGAGTCGATTCCAAGAGAAGGACTATAACCATGCAAAGTAACTGGATTCTTTGTCTGAAGTAACTCTATCATGTAATCTGTGAATTCCTGTGGTACAGGAACAGAAGGATTACCGATAGTATAGTTGAAAACATTTTCAGGTCCGATTTCAGCTGCTACTTTATTTGCATATGTAAAGAATTCTCTGATAACAGAACCTTTTCCGGTCATATCTTTATACATTTCATTAATCATAATGTAACCTCCAAATTAAATTTAATTACATAATATAGGAATAGTTTTATGTTATTGCTGAAATAGTTTTTATGAACTCTTCTGTGTACCCGATGAAAAAGTACGTTGCACTATTTTATAAAAAATATCCTATAATTAACTAATATATCTATTATAGTAGATTTATAGAATTAATCAAGGATAATAAGGAAAACAATATGAGCATAATGAAAGGCTTTAATATGAGTATAATGAAGGACTTTTAATATGAGTATAATGAAAGACTTTAATATAAATATAATAAAAAGTGATAAATAAAAAAAGTGATGAATAAAAACCTAAGTTAATATTCATCACTATTAATAGGGGAGAGAGGATTCAAAAATATGAAAAGCTCTTTACAAGAATTAATATACCAATAAAATGTGTTCAAAATTTGTTTTAGTTGTGAAAAATTGTTCACAATTTTAAATTTTCTTGTTATCCCTTAAAATAATATATATAAATTACTCTTTTTCTGCCATATCCTTAACAGAGCTATCTAATAACTTAAGAGTTTTTTGGATAGAATCATTTATAAGTCCTGATTCATGTGCCATCTTTCCAAATTCGTGGGCAACAACTGTGAAGCCACGACCTGTTTCACCAGCTCTTGCAGCCTCTATTGATGCATTAAGTGCTAAGATGTTTTGTTTATTCTCAATCTTCTTTAAGCCATGAGACTTAGAATTAAGCTCTTTAATAAGAGATAATGCTTCGTTAATCTCACCTTTGAATGAAGAAAGCATATTGTCATATTGGATTTTCTTGTATGTAGCCTCAAGTGTTGATTGAATTGCTGTGGCTAAAGTTTCTGCAGCTGCTTCAATAGTCTCATCCGCAGCACCTTCTTCACGTGGACCACCAACGATAGAAGCGACAACAACTTCATCAACCTCAATATCTTTGCTAAAGGCTTCAATACTGTTACGGGAAAAATCTAATATGTTAGTGAGGCAATTGCCCTCATCGTCTAAAACAACTGCAATCATATTAGTACATGCAGCCCAATTCACAAGGATTTTATTAATCTGTTCAATGTCTAAATAATCTTTTAATTCCATCTTGAAAACCCCCTTAACATAGGACAAAAGATATATAAAATTTATACTGACTAGTAACTCTATAAAAATAAATTACGAGTAATATAATGTTATTATTCTTATGTCACGTAATCTTAAATAGTAATCTAAAGGTAATTATCTATATCAAATAGTTTATTAGTTATATTTTATTAAATTTTTGCAGGAATTTCAACAAAAAAATATACTAGAATAACTATAAAATATAGCTAATTATTTACAAAAATAAGAAAAGCATCTAGAATGTAATGGAAATAAAAATATGTTAAAATTAAACGTGTAATAATTAAAGAAACGTTAAAAAGGATAGAGTGAAATGATAAAAATATTTGATACACATGCTCATTATGATGATGAGGCATTTGATAGCGATAGAGATGAATTAATAAAGAGTTTGCCAGAGAAAAATGTTTATGCAGCAGTAAATATAGGTGTCAATTTAGAGACTTCAAAAAGGGCTGATGAGTATACAAAAATATATGACCATATGTATGGAACAGTTGGTTATCATCCATCAGATGCTCAGAGAATTAAAAAAGAGGACGGAGATGTTATTTCCAAGCTAAAGGATATAGCGCTTAACAATAAGAAAATAGTCGCTATTGGAGAAATTGGTTTAGATTATCATTATGAAGATACAGATAAATTAGTACAAAAGGAATGGTTTGAAAAGCAGATTGAGCTTGCAAGAGAAATTAATTTGCCAATAAGCGTTCATAGTAGAGATGCTGCAAAAGATACAATTGATATTATGAAGGCAATGCACTGTGGGGAAATAGGAGGAGTAATTCATTGTTATTCTTATTCTGTAGAAAGTGCAAAGGATTATTTGAATATGGGATATTTCTTTGGAATAGGCGGAGTGGTTACTTTTAAAAATGGCAAGAAGCTTAAAGAGGTGGTAGAGTATTTGCCAATGGACAGAATAGTTATTGAAACAGATAGTCCGTACCTTACTCCAGATCCATTTAGAAGACTTAGAAATGATTCAACATATCTCACATATGTTGCAGAGGAAATAGCACGTTTGAAAAATATATCTGTTGACCAGGTATATGAAACAACATGGAATAACGCTTTGAAATTATATGGTTTGGCATAAGAAAATATAGGAGGACAAATGGAAAAATTAAGTAATCCACAGGTAACAATTGAAACAATAAAAAAGTATAATTTTGCTTTCCAAAAAAGGTTTGGGCAAAACTTTCTTATTGATGGGCATGTAATAGATAAAATCGTGGCAGCAGCCAATATTACAAAGGAGGATACTGTACTTGAGATTGGACCAGGAATTGGAACAATGACACAGTATCTAGCGGAAAATGCAGGAAAGGTTTATGCAGTAGAAATAGACAAAAACCTTTTGCCAGTATTGGCAGAAACCTTAGCGGAGTTTGACAATGTAACAGTTATTAACGATGATATATTAAAGGTTGATATTAAAAAGTTAGTTGGGGAAAATACTAAGGTTAAGGTTGTTGCTAATTTGCCGTATTATATAACAACTCCTATTATTATGGGATTATTTGAAAATCATATTCCAGCTGAATCAATTACTGTTATGGTTCAAAAGGAGGTTGCCCTTAGAATGCAGGCAACACCAGGTTCTAAGGATTATGGTGCACTTTCATTAGCAGTTCAGTATTATGCAAATCCTTATATTGTGGCAAATGTCCCTGCAAATTGTTTTATTCCAAGACCAAATGTAGGTTCTGCTGTAATTCGACTATCTAGATGGGAAAATCCACCAGTAAAGGTAAAAGATGAGGCATTAATGTTTAAGCTTATTAGAGCATCCTTTAATCAGAGGAGAAAGACTCTCCAAAATGGAATAAATAATTCACAGGAGCTTTCCTTTACTAAGGAGCAGGTAGTTGAAGCCCTTAATAAAATGGGATTATCAGAGTCTATTAGAGGAGAGGCGTTAACACTAGAGCAGTTTGCTATGCTTAGTGACATATTAGGAGCATAATTTCTAAGCTATTGCATATACATTTTTATGTGGGTTATATATTTGTTCGATAAAGATAGTTAGTGATTTTGAAGAAGGAAGCCTATTGACTTTATATAGTGGGTAAGTTCGTGGGAATTTACAGGCAGGCTAATCAAAATCATTTTCTGGATCTTTTGGACTAAACTATATGAAAATGATATGTTGGGGTGATGGATAATTGTTGCAGGATAGATGTGTTACATACATTTATGGATACCATGAAAGTGGCAGAGGCGAGAATGTTGGCTTTGTTAAACTCATAAGGTATCATTGTTCTGATGGAGATAATCTTGAAATTAATATTGGAATAAAAAACTATTCTAAGGAAACGAAGACTGAATATAAGATATATTTTCTAAGCAAAGAAAGTGACAGCTTTTCTAGCGACTTGTTAGATGAAGGACAAAGTATACGTGGAAAAAATGATATGGCACTTTTTAGATACAGGGTAAAATGGGACAACCCTTGTAAAATGAATAAGAGCATATCAAAATACTGTGGAATTGTAATTGTTGATGATGGGGAAGAGATATATGCAGGCTTTTGGAAGGACGTTTTATTTGATTATAAAAAATGGATTTTAAATAATAAAAGATATGAAAATAACAATATAAATAATAAAAAAGTTAATACTGAAAAATACGATGAAAATAACAAGAATAACACTCCTAAAATCGATATAAATAAAGAAAACATTAAAATAGACGACAAAAATAATAAAGAAAAAGTTGAAAATAAGGATTTGTTTGAGAATCATGATGAGATTCCAGTTCTAGTGGATGGACAGATTGTTAAAGGAGTAAAGATTAGTCCTAGGGATATAGGACAGCTTAGCATATCAAATTGGCATCTAGGAAAAAATAGTTTTCTTAATCATGGGTACTTTATCTATAAATATTTATTGTATGGAATAGTAAATCTTAATGGTTCGCAAAAATGCGTTATTGGTGTTCCGAGTATCTATTCGAGAAGAGAAAAATATTTGGCTAACATGTTTGGATTTAGACAGTTTGTTCCTGCAAAAAGATGTAAATGTATGGCAGGAAACTTTGGCTATTGGATTGCAGAGGTAATAAGTGAATAACGAATTAAATCCTGGTCTGTTCCTAGTATATTTGCTGCGTTTTTCTCTAGGCGAACGGGATGAAATCCTAGATTTGTTGCAAGCTTAATAGAGGCGGAATTAGTTGGGTGAATTCTGGCATCAATTTGATTAATTTTATAATATTTGAAGGCCATATTAATTACAGCTAAACAGGCTTCCCTTGCAATACCTTGATTATGAAAAAAATAATCTACCTTGTAGCCCATTTCAGCGATTGAATTAGAATGAATATTAAGATTGATAGAACCTATAATCATATTAGGATTCAGTTTCTTGTAAATATAGTATCTAACAAAGTTACCGTCGTTATAGGCATGGATTTCACGAACCAGCATATGCTGATGATATTCCAGAGTATAAAAATCTCTTGGACGAGTTGGCTCATACTGTTCAAAACAGGCTCTGTTTCTGTTGTATAAATCTAGTATTTTGTTGGCATTTTCAAGTGATTCCACCTTAAGAATAAGGCGGTCTGTAATTAGCTCAAGTGGACCCATTTTAATACCTCGTTAATTGATTGGTTTAATTAATTTGATTATTTCAAATGATAAAATAATAATATGACATATATATAAATTATTCAACTTTAACTATTAGGGGATAAGTAATATACATTATATAAATATGAGGAAATACAATGAAGCATAAAAAAATAGAAATAAATGATTTAGATGAAAAATATATGAAACAGGCAATAAAACTAGCCCAAAAAGCAGCTTCAAATGGGGATGTTCCTATTGGATGCGTTATTGTTTATGAGGGGAAGGTTATTGCCAGGGGCTACAACCGAAGAAATATGGACAAAACTACGTTAGCACATGCAGAAATACTCGCAATAAAAAAGGCTTCTAAAGTTCTTGAAGACTGGCGACTTGAGGAGTGTACAATGTATGTTACATTAGAGCCTTGTCAAATGTGTGCTGGTGCAATTGTTCAGGCGAGAATCCCTAAGGTTGTAATTGGTTGTATGAATAAAAAGGCTGGTTGTGCAGGCTCTATTATAGATATGTTTTCGGTTAAGGAATTTAATCATCAGGTTGAAAAGCGCGTAGGCGTTATGGAGGTAGAATGTAGCTTGATGTTAAAGGATTTTTTTAGGGAATTGCGACAGAAGAAAAAAGAAGATAAAACTATAGATCAAAATCCGTGACGCAAATGATTATAATCCATGATGCAAATGATTATAATCCATGATGCGATAAATCAAAATACAAAATGGAAGTGTTTATAAAATGAATAACGATAGTGATTAAAATGCTTGACTTGTTGATATATTTCATTTATACTCATTTAATGACTGTTTTATTAATATTCGTATATTTTATATTAAACAGTTATCTAATAATTTAAGTTTAACCTTCCGTGCAGCTGGGGAGTTAGCGGTGCCCTATACCTGCAATCCGCTATAGCAGGAGTGATGGATGGCCTCGGGTCGCTTTTTGTAGAGCTGCCCTTGATAAGTGGCGTTGATGTTTGGGTCTTACGCGACAGGAATCTATGAACCGTGTCAGGTCGGGAACGAAGCAGCACTAAGTAGAACCTTCTGTGCGCCGTAAGGCAGCCTGGGCTGAGTTAACTGTTAAGGTAACGTCTATGGAGACTTCACAAAGCTGTCCGCACGGTTTAATTATGTCTTTTTTTTGGTTCATCTTAAAAAATATGAAAAATCCCTTTAAAAAATTAATTATTTTGTTATGATTTCACAAAAATAATAGTAGAATTTTTCTATGATTAATGTTATCATTAGAGATGATTTATACTTTGAAATAAATAATTGGATCAAGGGGCGGAAAGATGAACTACGCAGAGGTAATTGAATATGTAAAAAAGATGACTGCCGAAAATGGAAGGCCACCTAAGTATCCATTTAGAAGCAGATATGAGCATACAATGCGTGTATATAGATGGGCAATTAAGCTTCAGTCAAAGCTTGGTGGAGATTTAGACATTATTGTTTTGGCTGCTTTGTTGCATGATATTGGCTGGGATGATGTTAGACCACATGGCGAAGTGGGTGCAGAGTTAGCAGTAGAATATCTAGATGAAATAGGTGTTGATCCAGAGACTATCAGAAGAGTCGGAGAGATTATTATGATTCACGAAGATAAGGATACAGAAGCTGATCTTTCTTTGGAATGTAAGATAGTTATGGATGCTGATTTATTAGATGAGGTAGGCGCAGTTGGCATTCTATGGGATGCTATGGCAACAGCATGTGAGGATGAAGCAAGCTACAAGAAAGCATATTACAGAGTAAAGAATTATTATAGAATTAACAAGCCTAAGATTAGAAGATGTAAAACTGATGCTGGCAGAGCAGAATACGCAAAGCGCATGCAGATGATTGAGAGTTATATTTCTCAATTAGAGAAGGAATTGTTCTAGGATGTATAATGAGCTGTCATATTGATGGCTCATTTTATTTTGTTTAGATTATTTTGAAGTAAGAAGCCAATTGGCTTTAGATAATGGGTAGTTCACTGTTATTTTCTAATCTTGCTAGGAGGATATATGTACGGAGAATATGAAGATAGTGTTCTTAAAAAATTACACGACTGTGAGATGGAGATATTAAAGGATTTCATCTCGGTTTGTGAAAAAAACAATATAGAATATTTTGCAATATCAGGAACTGCAATTGGAGCGCTTCGTCATCAGGGATTTATTCCTTGGGATGACGATATTGATATTGCTATGCTTAGAGAGGATTATGTGAGATTTATTAAGGCTGCTAGAAAAGATAAGGCTATTATGGATAAGTACGAGTTCTGGGGGCCAGACATGAAAAAGAAATACTATAATCTTCAGCCTATAATGGTAAGAAAGAATACAGTATTTGTTAATGAAAATGCGGCAGCAGGTGGATACAGACCTGGAATATTTATGGATATATTTATATATGACCATATACCTGAGAATAAAGAAGAAGCAGATAAAATTATTAAAAAGTGTAGAAAATATAAGATTTTATATTTAACTAGAAATATTAATTATTTTAAGCTGTTGAAGAATCAAACTACTTTCCAGAAATTCAAGAATATTATTCTTGGATTTACTAGATTATTTATGAAGCTATTCCCTGATATAGATAGGGTAATCTATAAAAAGTTTTATGAGTGTGCAACCTCATATAAGGGAACCTCAGACAAATACACTTGTTTATTTGATCCTGGATCAGAGATAATGCATATATGGAAGAGTAAGTCTTATCCAACAATTAAGAAACCATTTGAAGATATTGAAATTAGAATGGTTAAGAATTATGATGAGCAGCTGAGAACACACATGGGAGAATATATGACTCTTCCGCCAGAAAATAAAAGAACAAATCATTTCCCAGTGGAATTAGATTTTGGAGATATGTAAATGAGTAAGAAAAATGTTATGGCAAGAGAATATGATGCTGAAACTCTTGCGAGAATACAAAAGACTGAGCTTGGTATATTGAAGGATTTTATGGAGGTTTGCGATAGACATGGGCTTACGTATTTTGGTATTGCAGGAACAGGAATAGGAGCACTTCGTCATCAGGGATTTATTCCTTGGGATGACGATATTGATGTTGCTCTTCCTAGAGAGGACTTCAATAGGTTTATTAAGTATGCAGAGGAAGAATTATCAGACAGATATTTTATTCTTAATACAGAGCATTATATTAATTATCCTCTTATGACTACAAGACTTTGCCTTAAGGATTCTAAGTTTAAGGAGGAGGCTCTCAAAAATATTGATGCGCCTATGGGTATATTTTTAGATTTATATCCTTTTGATAAGGTAAGCGATAATCCGAAGGAAGTAAAAAAACAGGCGAGAAGGGCATGGTTTTGGAGTAAGGTGCTTATTCTTAGAAGTATACCATTTCCAACCCTTGGGTTTAAGGGAATAAAGGGCAAAATAATTCATGGAATATGTGGCGTTATTCATTTCTTTATGGCGCTTTTTCATATATCTAAGAAGTGGATATATAAGAAGGCATATGAAGCTGAAACTATGTATAACCACTATGATAAAACAACTCACTTGAATTTTTGGAGTGACACTACTCCTTTTATGAATTTGTATAAGGTAAGTGATATATATCCTATAAGAAAACTTCCTTATGAGGATGTAATGATGAGTTTTCCGAGAGATATGCATGAGAATCTTACGGGAATGTATGGAGATTATATGAAGCTTCCCCCAGAGGATAAGAGAAAAAATCATTATCCTTTCGAATTAGAGTTTCCGAAGGATTTATAAGTGAAAGCTTCTAATGAGGCTTCTTATTTTCATCTGTGATGGATTTTTTTATATATGACAAATATTTAGTTTTTACTATAGTAATTGTATATTTTTACAATTGAAAATAATATTTGTTTAAGGCATACTTGAATATATAAGAAGGGAGGGCTGATTGCATGAAGAGAAAAAGAGTTGCAATATTTGGAAATGCCTGGAGTTATGAATTTGTTCAGAGCATAATGCGAGGCGTTATAAAATATTCAAAAGACAACGATGTGGATGTTGATACATTTATTTCATATACATCTGTTGGAAGTGCAGAAGATGAAATTAAAGGTGAGAGTAATATTTATAGATTGCCTAAGCTTCGCGATTATGATGGGGCAATTATTATGGGTAACACCATAAATACCCAACAGGAAATTGATTTAGTACGAGAAAGGGTGCTTGAAGCAGGAATTAATTCTGTTTCCCTTGAAACCAAAATAGATGGCATTAATTTTATTGGAACAGAGAATTATTCAGGAATGTATGAATTAGCAGAGCATATTTTCAAGTATCATGGAATAGAAGATGTATTTTATGTTAGTGGTCCTAAGGGTAACTTAGAAGCACAGGAGAGACTTAAGGCTGTGTCAGATGCCGCTAAGAAAAATAATATTCCTTTTGGAAAAGAAAACATATATTATGGTGACTGGTCATATTATTGTGGCGCAGAGATGTTAGAAAAATGGTTTCCTACAAATCGTGGAATTCCAAGAGCAATTATGTGTGCAAATGATTCTATGGCTATAGGTGTATGTGAGAGTTTAACAAATAATGGATATAAAGTACCAGAGGACGTTATTGTTACAGGCTTTGATGCATTAGACTCTGCGATTAATTATTATCCTTCCATAACTACGGTTGCCCGTGATTGGGAAAGCATGGGTTATAACGCAATGGAACAGGTATTGAATGAGCAAAAAGACAAGTCTGAAAAGCTAAAAAGAAAAATATTAAAATCTAAAATGTCTATTGGTGAGAGCTGTGGCTGTGTACTAGATACTGTGGTTTCAGAGAAGAGATTAAAAGCAGCTAGAACAACAGAATATCAGCAGGCAGGTAATATATCATTTGATATTCATATGAGAGATGTTTATACACATATGAGAGATATTTATACGGTAGAAGATCTTCATAATAGCCTTTCAAAGCACTATAGTTCTCATAGAATTGGTTTTGAGGGAGATAATTTTTATCTTTGTGTGGATGAGAATTTCTTTATTGCTGCTGATGAGCCGTTAACTAAGGAGATTGGTTTCTCAGACAAAATGGTTTCATGCGTAAATATGTATGAAAAAAATATATATCCTCTAGCTAAGGTGGGAGAGAAAGATATTTTGCCAGATTTTGCCAGAGATGATCATGCAAGGGTATTTAATTACAAATCTCTTTATTCCAATGGAAGAATAATAGGTTATGCGGCTATGGAAGCATCGCTTTTACAATATGAAAATTATACGTTATATGTATGGTCTAGACATATGTATCAGAATTTCGATCAGATTGAGAGAAATAATCAGATGAAGAGACTTACAGATGAATTGAAAAAGCTCTCTAACACTGATTCATTGACAGAATTATATAATAGAACTGGTTGTGATAATATAGCAGTTCCGTTCTTTGGAGAATGTATTTCTTCAGGAAAGAATGTTGGAATTATTATGTGTGATGTTGATGACATGAAGATTATCAATGATGAATATGGTCATTTGCAGGGAGATTTGGCACTTCGTACGTTGGCTAATGCAATTAAAGTAAGCATTGATGATAAGTGGTATCCTTGCAGATATGGCGGTGATGAGTTTATTCTTATTGGAGAGTGCGAAGATGAGGATGAATTAAATCGAATTATTAATAGCATTAGTGATAATATTGTTGTTTGTGCAAAGGAAACACATCTTCAGTATGAACTTAAGGTAAGTGTTGGTGGTGTTGTTATTGATTCAGAGGACGAGGTTTCCTTTGAGATTGCTATGAAGATAGCGGATGATAGAATGTATAGTGTAAAGAGTAAGCATAAGAGTACTACTGGTGGGGTTATTAGATAGTATAGAAGCTTACTTAATAAAAAACTAATGTATTGTTATGAAAGAAAAAAAGATAAGTGTTAATTTAATATTTAGTGCATTAAAAACTCTCATGGGTGTATTGTTTCCACTGATTACATTTCCTTATGCTACTCGAATCTTAGGACCAGAATATATTGGTAAGATTGATTATGCTTTTGCAAATGTTTCTTATTTTGCTTTAATAGGTGCATTTGGAATCAGTGGATATGCAGTACGTGAAGGTGCAAAATATAGAGATAGCAGGAAAAAGATAAGTGAGTTTGTTGGAGAAATGCTAGCTATTAATCTTGTCACAGTTGTAGTTGCCTATTCCCTATGTTTTGCATCATTTTTTGTGCCAAAATGGAAACCATACAGAGGCATAATGTTGATATTTTCGTCAACAATTATATTAACTGCGGTTGGATTAGAGTGGTTATATAATATATATGAAGATTACAAGTATATTGCTATTCGAGCAGTGTGTTTTCAAATATTATCCTTGATAATACTTGTTACTTTTGTAAAAAGTCAAAAGGATTATCTCATCTACGTTTTAACTATTATTACGGCTAGCGTTGGGTCGAATATACTTAATGTAATAAGGGCAAGAAAATATATTGATTATAAGATTATTTTTAATAGCAATTTCTTTAGGAATATTAAGCCTATGTTCTTTTTATTTATTATGAATGTGGCTTCGTCTATATACTTAGTTATGGATAAAAGCATGCTTGGATATATTACAGAGAGCGACATTGAGGTAGGTCTATATGCAACGGCAATGAAGATTAGTACGGTTATTACTTCAATTATTGCCAGTGTTAGAATGGTTACAACACCAAGAAGTGCTTATTACAAAAAGAGTAATCCCAAAAAATCAGAAGAGATTAACTATATGTCATTAGAGTTGATGTTTTTGTTTAGTATTCCTTGTGCCATTGGTATGTGTTTAATTGGTGATAGTGTGATTTTGGCTTTTGCAGGAAAAGAATATACTGAAGCAGGTGGGATACTGAAGCTTCTTATGTTAGATGTTGTATTTGCATGCGTGAATGGTTCATTAGTTAATCAGTTTTTTGTAATTAATCAAAAGGATAAAAAGGCTGCAAGTGCTGTTATTCTTGGCGCAATTACTAATTTGATATCTAATTCGATTATGATTCCATATATTGGAAAGACAGGTGCGGCAATTAGTACTTGTTTATCTGAGCTTGTAATTATGTGCTTCGCTTGTATAGCTGGCAGAGAGGTTATTAAAATTGAAAAAATGCTGCCACAGATTGTTCAAAGTATTATTGCTAGTATTCCAATTGTAGCTATATATTTATTTGTTAATAATCTTGGAATAAGTGATGTATTATCTGTAGCTTGTACTGTTTGTGTTGGTGCATTGTTTTATTTTGTGGTATTATTTATGCTCAGAAATAAATATGTGGTAGATGCATTTAATGCAATTATGAAAAAAAGGAGATAATTAGTTGTATGAACATTGGATTGATTTTTGCTGGTGGTTCAGGAACGCGAATGAACACAAAGTCAAAGCCTAAACAGTTTTTGGAAATGAACGGAAAGGCGATTATAATTCATACATTAGAATATTTTGAAAACTGCAGGGACATTGATAAAATAGTTGTTGTTTGTATTGAAGGCTGGATAGATTATTTAGAAAAATTATTAGATCGTTTTCACATTACAAAAGTGGCTAAGGTTGTGCCTGGTGGAGAAACAGGGCAGTTATCAATATATAATGGTTTGAAGGCCGCAAAGGATGTGGCAGGAGATAAATATGAGGATAGTATTGTGTTAATCCATGACGGTGTTCGTCCTCTTATTAATGAGCAATTATTACTTGATAATATTGAGTCAGTAAAACAGTTTGGAAGTGCTATTACAGTTAATAGAGCTATTGAAACTATTATTCAGGTAGATGATTCTAAGGCAGTTAATAATGTAGTGGATAGAACTA
Organism: Lachnospiraceae bacterium; assembly: GCA_029338675.1. Lineage (GTDB taxonomy): Bacteria > Bacillota > Clostridia > Lachnospirales > Lachnospiraceae > Coprococcus_C. The sequence goes on along the minus strand of JAQYAV010000083.1, from coordinate 6,213 downwards.
GCTGTTATGTTGCAAGAGCACCTCAAAGCTTTTGGTTAAAAGACATTCTTAGTACTCACGAGAGGGCACTTGCTGATGGAAAACGTGAGATGATAGATTCTGCTACAATGATGCGTACATATAACTATGATTTGCATATAGTGGAGGGTCCGCAGGAAAATATTAAGATTACTAACCCTTCGGATTTTTATATATTCAGATCGTTATATGAGGCCAAAGAGAACTCCCAGATATTCGGATTATAAGTAGAGGTAAATTTATGAGTAAAAATATATTATTGGAAGATCTTGATATTTTAGCTAAAAATTTTAAACCATATACTGCTTTACAAAACAAGAGGTTTCTTGTTACTGGAGCTACTGGATTAGTTGGATCCTTTTTTGTGAAGTCATTGTTGACACTAAATAAAGAATATGACTTGAATATAAAGCTTGTAGCTATTGTTAGAAATGTGGAAAAGGCAACTAACATTTTCAATGAGTTTGTTAAGGACAGTGAGATAGATTTTTTTCAGGCGGATGTAACGGATTCTGAATTAGTTGATAAAATATGCGAAAAATATGAGGATATGGGCTTTGATTTTATTCTTCATGGTGCGTGTATCACTACATCTAAGATTATGGTGGAGAATCCAGTAGAAACATTATATGGTTCGGTTGAGGGAACAAGACAGCTTCTAGAAGTTGCGAAGAACTTTAAGGTTCAGAAGATGATTTATTTGTCTTCTATGGAGATGTATGGAAGTGTAGATAAGTCTAATGTAGATGAAAATGATTTAGGTTATATTAATTTATCAAATGTTAGAAGCTGTTATCCAGAAAGTAAGAGATTGTGCGAATGCATGTGTAATTGTTATGCAAAGGAATATGGTGTTTCGGTATGTAGTGCAAGACTTGCTCAAACATTTGGTCCTGGTATATTAGAAAATGAAAATCGTGTATTTGCACAGTTCGCAAGAAGTGCAATGAATCTTACAGATATTGTTCTTCATACAAAAGGTTTGTCTGAAGGAAATTATTGTTATTTGCGCGATATGGCACAAGGTCTTTTATACATCTTCTTATATGGTGAGAGTGGAGAAGCATATAATGTTGCAAATGAGGCTTGTCATACTACAATTGCAGATATGGCTGAAATGGTATGTGCTAAACTGGCTAATGGAAAGATTAAGGTTGTTTATGATATTCCTGAAAATACTTCAAGCTTTGGATATGCACCTGATGTTAAATTACGTTTATCGTCTAAGAAATTACGAAATCTTGGCTGGGAGCCACAGGTTGATTTACAGGAAGCATATGAGCGAACAATAAAATATTTATCTTAATTGAATCGCGACAAGGAAATATAAAATTATATTACTTTAGAGGTGAAAATAAGTGTTAACGATAAAAAATGAGCTTAAATTATCTGATAAGATTAAGATGGTAAGGGTTGATGATCTTTGGCATATGCTGATTCTAATGATGGCATGGATTCCCGGAAAAATATATAAGTTCTTACATGGCGATGTGTGGGTGATAACTGAGTATCCAGAAAATGCAAGAGATAATGGATATTGGATGTTTAGATATATGAGAAAGAGATTTCCAAAGAAAAAAGTATTTTACCCAATTAAAAAGAAGTCATCAGACTATAAAAAAGTTGCTAAGCTTGGCAACACAGTAGAGTTTGGAAGCTTCAGGCATTATATATTATTTTGGGCAGCAAATAAATATCTTGGAACAACAAAGTTTCATGGATTTCCAGATGAAAGAACTTGTTCGGCATTTCAACTAAGAAATCTTGCAGGCTTTAAATATATTTTTCTTAATCATGGCGTTGCAAGGGGAGTTTCTAGTATAGTTGATGGAGAACATAGTAACTATGAAATGGTTGTTGCTATGTCTGAAGGTGAAAAGGAAACAATAGTAAATATTAATCATCAGCCAGCAGATAAAGTATATGCTCTTGGTTTTTGCAGACATGATAATTTAGATGACAAGCTGTTAGATAAGAAAACAATACTCTTTATGCCAACATGGAGAAATTGGCTTGATTACAGACATGAAACAGATCCTGAAGTTATTGAGAATATTAAAAAGGATTACTTGAATTCGGAATATTATAAACGTTGCAAGGAGATAATTGAAAGCAAACGTTTACAGGATTTTCTTGAAAAGAATGATTTGCATTTTGTTATGTATCTTCATGGCTATGCCCAGGCGTATTCTTCATATTTTAAGCCAACCTCAGATAGAATTGAAATTGCAAAAAAAGAAGAATATTTTGTTCAGGATATATTAAAGAAGGCGGCATATCTTATAACTGATTATTCATCTGTAATATTTGATTTTGCATATATGAAAAAGCCTTGTGTGTACTATCAGTTTGATGCAGAAGAATTTGCAGAAAAGCAATATGCAGAAAGCGAATATTATTCATATGAGAAAGATGGCTTTGGTCCGATATTCAAAGAGTTGGATGAGGTAATTGATCATATGGAGGAAAGATATAGTAAGGATTTTGAGATGGAAGAAAAGTATAAGAACAGAGTTTTGAATTATTTTCCATCCTTTGACAAAAAACATTGCGAAAGAACTTATGACATAATAAAGAGCTTATAAACGAGAGATACTTGTATATAGTATAATAAAAAGAAAGAAAAGAATATAGAAAAGAATATAGAAGGAACATAATACGAATATAAAAAATACCGACTAAATTATCGATAATGTAGCCCTGGCAACTCCCTATGACCTATGATAGGGGCGTTAATGAGATGCATTACTTGAAATAATTTGGTCGGTATTTTTATATATGTTATTTGTTAGATTCAATAGCCTCGTCAAGCAAATCTGCAATCATGGTAATTGCATCAGTTGCAGAGCTATTATTCATAGCTTCAATGTATGAATCGTGATTGTTATATACTTCGTTAATTGCTTCAAGAAGAGATGTGTTGGTTACATCTTCTTCCATTAAAAGCTTCGCATAACCACTGTTAGAGAAGGATTTCGCATTTAAAATCTGGTCGCCACGACTTGCCTCTAATGAAAGTGGAATAAGTACACTTGGTTTTCTAAGAGCAAGTAATTCGCATATAACATTTGCGCCTGCTCGAGAAACAACAACATCGGCAAGAGCAAGCATATCGCTAAGCTCCTTCTTAACATATTCATACTGAACATAGCCTTTAACGTTATTGTATTGTTCGTTAGTTTTTTCTTTGCCACATAAATGAATTATGTTGTAGGTTTTGGTAAGCTCATCAAGGCAAGACCAAATGGCTTCGTTAATTCTAACACTTCCAGTACTTCCACCAATGATTAATAAAGTTGGTTTAACCTCAGTAAAACCACAGTAAGTCATAGCATTTGCTGCATTACCTTCAAATAAATCTTTTCTAATAGGTGTTCCTGTTACAATAGCCTTTCCTTCAGGTAGGTTATTTAATGTTTCAGGGAAGTTACAACAAACCTTAGTTGCCTTAGGAATAGCAATTTTATTGGCAAGACCAGGAGTCATATCAGATTCATGAATGATACAAGGAATCTTTCTTGACTTTGCAGCAAGAACAACTGGAACTGCTACGAACCCACCCTTTGAAAAAACAACATCAGGTTTGATTTTGTCAATTAATGATTTTGCTTCGGATAATCCTTTAATTACCTTAAAAGGATCTGAAAAATTCTTTAGACTAAAATATCTTCTTAATTTGCCGGTTGCAATTCCGTAATATGGAATACCTATGTCCTCAATTAGTTTTTTCTCTATGCCATCGTAAGAACCAATATAATGAATATCATATCCTCTTTCAATAAGTGTTGGAATAAGGGCAATATTTGGTGTAACATGCCCAGCAGTACCACCACCTGTTAAAACTATACGCTTCATAGTAAGTGTCAACCTCCGAATTAATTTAGACCAGCTTTTAATGCCTGTGCTAACTGATCTGGACAAGATGTGCTTCTAAAACCACATTTAATTCCTTCAAGTCTTGCAATAACCTCACTTGGCTCCATACCTTCAACAAGCTGTGCAATACCTAAATGGTTTCCTGCACATCCACCAGTAAATACTACATTTGATACCTTTCCATCAACTATATCATAGTCGATAGTTACACAACATGTTCCTTTTGCTTGATACTTCATATTATTACCTCTTTATATATTATATTTCTTTAAGTTAAATATTATTAGGTCAACAAACTGATGTTACTATATCACAAAACTGAGTTGGATTAAAGTAATATTTTTTGTCATAAATTGAAAAAAAATGAAAGCTTCTTTATGTTGAATTGTTAAGTTCGCGTTTACTATAATCAGTCCATCATAGCAAATAGTCGACTTGGTTATGAAAAAAATAAAGGAAGGTTTATGTATGTTAGGACGATTATCAGGTTTTGGTTTCGAATGTTATGCACTATGGGGAATTGGAGCATTAGGTTTGCTGTTAAAGATAATATTTAGTAGCTATCTAAGTAAAATGGTTAAGGCGTCAGAAAATATTACAACAACGAGAAAAAAGTCGTTAAGACGAATTAAGCAAAAGTATGAAAATGGAAAAGCACTAGGTAAAATAGGTGTAAGTAGTAAAGCTTATGTTGAAAGAAATGTAAGAAGACTAAGACTTTTTGCATTTCCCATTGAATTATGGAGAAAGTCAGGAAAAATATTGATTTCTACGTGTATTATGTTTATGACGGGATGTTTTTGGATATATGGAGCTAAAATGCTAGGAAGCGGACAGATTTATGACTTTATATATAGCGGAATATTTGTGGTGGCATTTTTGACCACCTTGGAGAATATATTTTTAGTAAGCAATAAAATGGAGCTTCTGAAAGCGAATTTAATAGATTATTTTGATAATATTTCTAGCCCGCAGGAAAAACAAAACTCTTTTACTATTGAGAGAGTAATTGATAATAAGGAGGCATTTTCCCAAAATGAATTAGATAATTTACATAATAAATGTGAAAAAGAAAGTGCGGCAGCAGAAAGTATTATGAATAGCGATGAGAGCCTACCTAAGGAGGAGGCGTTAAATAGCTTTCTGAAAGAGTTTTTCACTTGAACAAAATCAAGAGCAAAAAAATCATAGTTGTTTCACTTATGGGAGTGTTTTTATTTGGCGCTATATATAGTGGTGTTTCGAGAAATCGTGATGAGCTTCATAAAAACAATAAGAAACAAAATGCTATGGAAGAGGTTAAAGAAAAAATTGAGAACAATAAAAAAGAAGATACACCAAAGGAAGCAAGGTACATTCAATATAAATTAGACAACAAGCTTCTAGAAAAAGATATATACGATGCAATGGAAAATAAGAAATTGTCTTGGTGGATAAAGAGAAATAATGATCATGTAAAAAGTGAGTATGATACTAGCATTAACCTAAATGAATGTGGTGCTTATTGCGTTGATGAAAGAGTATATGATGCAAGTAGCAAAAAATATAATGAAAAGGTAATGTATCTTACTTTTGATTGTGGTTACGATAATGGCCTTACAGAAAAAATACTTGACGTATTAAAAGAATATAATGTGCCTGCTTGCTTTTTTGTAACGAAAACATATATAAGAGATAATATTGAGCTTACAAAAAGGATGAAGGCTGAGGGACATCAGGTTGGAAATCATACGTGTATGCATCCTAGCCTGCCAGATGAAAATTTCGATAAAATAGTAGAGGAAATAGATGGTTGTGCTACCTATATGAAGGAGGCAACAGGATATGAAATGGATCCGTACTTTAGACCACCAAAGGGTGAATATAGTAAGAGAGTATTGAATATTTCTAAGGATATGGGATATAAAAATATATTTTGGAGTATTGTTTACTATGATTATGATCTGAATAAACAGCCAGGCAAGGATTATGTAATAAATCACTTTGAGAAATTTAATCACAGTGGAGCGATAATATTAATGCATAATATTTCTTCTTCTAACGAGGAAGCATTAGAGACAGTCATTAAAAATATGATTGCGAAGGGATATAGATTTGCAAGCTTGAATGAGCTTGAATAAAATAAATAATAAATTGATTGTAAGCCACGTTATAGTAAGATGTTATAACGTGGTTTTTATTGTTGGGGCAGGGCCCCGTTTGGCAAAAAGAAAACTTGGATATATAGAATGAGTATATAGCCAAACAAATAAACCACCTGCTCTGCGGGTGGTTGAAAATGCTTTAGCTTACAGTAAAAAACCTCCAGTGATATAATTA
>JAQYAV010000082.1 GCA_029338675.1 Lachnospiraceae bacterium | reverse complement strand
ACATGAGTAGAATGCCCAAATTGATCCACCACGCTTACCTTTTGAACATTAAAGCCCTTATCGCGCAGATAAGCCACATCTCTAGCTAGTGTTGCAGGATCACAGCTTACATAAACAAGCCTCTTTGGGTTCATATTACTAATTGTATCAAGTAAGGCGCTGTCGCATCCCTTTCTCGGTGGATCTACAACTACTATATCTGCAGCTTCTTTAATCTTTACATCTTCAGCCTTTCCACAGATAAATTCTACGTTATCAATATTATTTATCTTAGCATTTACCTCGGCATCCTCTATTGCCTGCGGAACGATTTCCACACCATATACCTTCTTTGCATTCTTTGCAAGAAATAAAGATATAGTTCCAATTCCACAATACATATCCCAAACAACTTCATCCTTTGAAAGCTCTGCATATTCTAATGCTTTATCATATAAAACCTTAGTTTGAGCTGGGTTAACCTGATAAAATGACATTGGCGAAATATTAAATTTAACATCGCCAATATAGTCACTTATAAAGCCGTTTTTGTACGTTACCCCACCTTTTTTCCCAAGAATCTTATTAGTATTTTCTGTGTTAATATTATAGCAAAGACTCTCTAAACTAATTGTTAAATCAGCCTTATTCTTTGAATTATTATATTCATTAACTGATTTCTCAACTGCCTCAATAAGCTCCTTCTCGCAAGCTTCATCAGGATACTTCTTTCCGTTTATTACAATACAAACCATAAGCTCACCTGTTGTAAAGCCTACTCTTGTTAAAATGTGTCTTACTAAACCTTTATTTGTTGTTTCGTTATATATAAATGTTCCTGTTTTCTCCTGCCATTTTCCTAACCACTGTCTTAAATTTTTTACAATAAAGTCATTTACAGGATGCGCAATAGCACAGCTTTTTAAGTCAATTATGCTATGAGTTCTCCCAGCATAAAATCCAATAGTAACATTTCCCTCTTTATCAAGACCAACTGGAAATTGCATTTTGTTTCTATAATGATATGGCTCTTTCATTCCATAAATTGGCTCCATAAGCTTCTCTACATCTTTCACTCCGCCAATTCTAGAAAGACAATTTTTAACCTTATTAAACTTATATTCTAGTTGTTTTTCATAAGACATATGCATCATTGCACATCCACCGCAGCTTGCCGCTTTTTCACATACAGGAGCAACTCTGTATAAGGATGGAGTAATAATCTCTATTAGCTTACCAAAAGCATATTTCTTCTTACACTTAATAAGCTTAATTTTTACATAGTCTCCTACAGCTGTATCCTTAACAAAAACTACAATTTTGCCGCTACCATTTTTGTCTTCAAAATGTCCGATTCCTTCTCCGTCATTACTTATATCTTCAATTAATACTTCGTATATCTCATTTTTATTCATATAAATATTCCTTTCATATTGAACACCTACTTACATTAAGAAACCCCTACTACTTAGCGTTGCAGGGGTTTTATTGTTCTCTACTCAGTAAATCTAATATTTGATTCGAACATTTTGTTAAATCCAAGCCAGCCTGCTTTATCCTGATTTGCATTAAGAACTTCTGTAAATGTTTGAAGCTTTGCATCTATGTTATCTGCATGTGCTAAAGCAAGCGCCTCAATAAGTGATGGTTTCTTAGGAGAGCCATACTCAAGTTCTCCATGATGAGCTAAAATACAATGCTTAAGCTCATTAGCTAATACAGTTGGAAAACCTGGTATTTGAGCGATTTTCTCAGAAATCATCATTGCTCCCATAACAATATGGCCTACCAACTGACCTTCATCTGTGTAATCATTTTCTGGGAATTCAGATAGCTCATCTATCTTCCCAATATCATGACAAATAGCAGCAGTTATAAGTAAATCTCTCTTTAGAACTGGATAATTATCTGCAAGATATGAACAAAGCTTTGCAACTGATAAGGAATGCTCTAACAATCCCCCAATAAATCCATGATGAATTGATTTTGCAGCAGAATGTTTCTTAAATCTATCAGCAAACTCCTTATCCTCAATGAAGAACATGCTAAGAAGCTTATGTAAATACTCATCCTTTACTGAATTAATAATAGCAACCAACTGCTCATACATTGAATCAATATTCTTTTGCGAACAAGGCATATAATCTGCAGTATCATACTCTCCAGTATCTGCAACTCTAACTCTCTTTACATTCAACTGAAGGCTTCCGTTGAAGCTTGTAACCTGTGCATCAACCCTGATAAAATCCATAGGTTCGAAATGCGCAATCGCATTAGTAAGCTCCCAAACCTTAGCATCAATCATACCTGTTTTATCTTGAAGCTGCATTGAATAATAGCTTTTTCCAGCCTTAGTCTTAGCAACCACTTTGTTCTTACATAAATAAACCTCGGAAATCATTTCTCCATCGCGTAACTCATTGATATAGTTCATAATCTATCTCACTTTCTAATAAAAACATTCTATTTGACAAACCTTAAGAAAGAGTATTGCTTAAAAGCCCCACGCCAAGTACAGCTTCTATGGCAACATCTTCTTTATGCAAAAATATGCATAATTCAAACCTTGTGTCATTTTATGTATTAGGACATTTACAGAACATCCCTGTTACATAAAAAGATAACACTATATAATAATATTCGCAAGTGAAAGTATTTATTGTAATTAAGTATTTTTTATCAATTTGATAACGCTTTTCTTTGATTATTTTAAGGTTTTCTCTTTATATTTTCTGCTATATAGATTATTATAGAAGTGATCGAATTTATTTGATAAAAGGAACTAAAGGTCGTTATATATGACCGATCTTTATATAGGTATTGTTATGAATAAAAGAAGTTTAAGAATATTAGAATATAATAAGATTTTGTCTATGCTTATCGAGTATGCCACATCCCCTATGGCAAAACGTCGTTGTGACAGAATGAAGCCGCAGCGAGACATCAATGTTATCCGTAATCTTCAAGAGGAAACAAGAGATGCCTTCTTGCGTTTACAGCGTCAGGGAAATGTATCCTTTACTGGACTTGTTGACATTGGCGCGTCACTAAAACGACTTAAAGTTAAGGGTTCTCTTACTTCTAGAGAATTATTAGATTTAAGTGCTGTTTTGAACGTTGCTCATAACGTAAAGCAATACGGCAGTGGTCAGGATTTAGCAGACACAGTAACTGCCAAAAACAAAAACGTTGTTGCTTCAGATGAAGAAGACAATATTGTTAGAAATGACAGTCTTACAGAACGTTTTAATCAGTTAATTCCTCTTGAGCATATTTCATCTGAGATTAAGCGCTGTATCATCGCCGAGAATGAAATCGCGGATGATGCATCATCTCATCTAAAAAGCATTAGAAGAAATATTAAGTTAACTAACGAGAAGCTTCATCAGCAGCTTGCCAAGATGATTAAAAGTGATGATGCTAAGGATAAGCTTCAGGATAGCTTAGTTACTATACGAAATGGTCGTTACTGTATTCCAGTAAAGCAGGAATATCGTTCTCATTTTCCTGGTATGATTCATGACCAGTCTCAGTCTGGCTCAACGCTTTTCATTGAGCCTCTGGCAGTTGTTAATTTGAATAATGAGATAAAGGAGCTTGCTAACGAGGAGCTCATAGAAATAGAAAATATTTTAGAGAATTTAAGCCTCATGGCTGCTGAAGCAGTTGAGGATATTTCATTTAATGTTGAAACTCTTACTGATTTAGATTTTATTTTTGCAAGAGCTAAGTTTGCTCGAGCATATAATGGAAGCGAACCTATTTTCAACACAGATGGATATATAAACATCAAAGGTGGGCGTCACCCATTACTTGAAAAACACAGTGTTGTCCCTATAGATCTTACTTTGGGAAAGGACTACAATTTACTCATTGTGACTGGTCCTAATACAGGCGGTAAGACTGTTTCTCTAAAAACCCTTGGTCTATTTACATTAATGGGACAGGCAGGTCTTCACATTCCTGCAATGGAAGGTTCAGAATTATCTGTATTTGACGACGTATTTGCTGATATTGGCGACGAGCAAAGCATCGAACAGAGCTTATCAACCTTCTCATCTCACATGAGTAATATTGTTTATATTATTGAACATACAACACCTAATACCCTTTGTCTATTCGATGAATTAGGTGGGGGTACAGATCCTATTGAGGGTGCAGCGCTTGCCATATCAATCTTAAATCACCTTAAGAACCTCGGTGCAAGATGTATGGCAACAACTCACTACAGTGAACTAAAAACATATGCCCTGTCTACACCAGGAGTTGAAAATGCATCCTGTGAATTTGATGTTGCATCTCTTAGACCAACCTACAAGCTTATGATGGGTGTACCTGGTAAATCTAACGCATTTGCAATCTCAAAAAAGCTAGGTTTACCAAGCTACATTATTGATGCTGCCAAAGAACAGTTAAATAGCGACGCTGTTGATATGGAAACACTTATTGCTGATTTGGAAAAGAGCAAACGTGCAATCGATCTGGATAAAGAACAAATCGAAAATTACAAAAATGAAATAGAAGAACTAAAAAAACGTCTTGAAGATAAGGAAAGCACTCTCGATACTAAGAAAGCTGAAATTCTCCAAAAAGCAAGAGAAGAAGCTCGTGAAATATTAGAGGATGCTAAAGAAGTTGCTGATAAAACTATCCGTGACTACAACAAATGGCGTAATAACCCTAACAAGGCTAACCTTTCAGATATGGAGCAAAAGAGAACTAAGCTTGGTTCTAAAATCAAGGATTACAACAAAGGTATTGATAGTGCCCCTAAAAAGGTTTCTAATCACAAGCCTAAGGATTTCCATATTGGTGACGCAGTTGAAGTCCTTAGCATGGGCGGAAGTAAAGGTACTATTACTAGTCTTCCTGATAACAAGGGACTCGTTACTGTACAGATGGGCATACTTTCATCAAGACTTCCCATTACCGATCTCATTATCATTAAAGAACCATCCTTTACAACTGATGCTAAGAATTACACTGCCAAAGGTGCAAGAACTTCAGTTAGTAAGGCCATGACTATTTCACATGAGGTAAATGTTATGGGAATGACTGTTGATGAAGCATGTCAGGTAATCGATAAATATTTAGATGATGCATGTTTGTCACATTTGTCAAAGGTTACTATTATCCACGGAAAAGGAACTGGTGCACTTCGAAAGGGAATACATCAGTACTTAAAAAAGCAGCCTCATGTAAGCAGCTTTAGAGCAGGTGAATTTGGCGAGGGCGAATATGGTGTTACAATCGTAGAATTATAGAACGATATTTATTTTATGTTGGATAAACATTTTCATATTACTTAATATTTTAGGGAGGATTATTTATGGATAAGCAAAGAATCTTAATTGTTGATGATGATGAGAATATCGCAGAGCTTATTTCTCTTTATCTCGAAAAAGAATGTTTTGTTACTGAGATTGCTGGTACAGGCAAGGATGCATTAGCATTGGTTGAAAGCTTTAACCCTAATCTTATTCTCTTAGACATTATGCTTCCAGATATGGATGGCTACGAAATATGTTCAGAGATTAGAAGGACAAATCATATTCCAATTATTATGCTTTCTGCTAAAGGTGAAACCTTTGATAAAGTTCTTGGATTAAAGTTAGGGGCTGATGACTATATTGTTAAACCTTTTGACTCTAATGAACTAGTCGCTAGAATTCACGCACTTCTTAGAAGATCGACCTACGCTCCTGAGAAATCTGACATTGCAAGTGCAACTGAACATCAGGGAGATTTTGTTGAATACGAAGATTTACTTATTAATATAACTAATTATACTGTAACCTTTGAAGGTGAGCAGCTGGAAATGCCACCTAAGGAGCTTGAGCTTCTTTACTTCTTAGCAAGCAGACCTAATCAGGTTTTTACAAGAGAGCAGCTTCTTGATAAGCTTTGGGATTATGATTATATTGGAGATTCAAGAACTGTTGATGTCCATGTAAAGCGTCTTAGAGAAAAGCTTAACAGCAATCACAATTGGTCAATCGCCACTGTTTGGGGAAAAGGCTACAAGTTCGAGGTGAAGTAACATATGATGAAACATTCTCTTTTTGATAAAGTATTTCTTAGCTTTCTCCTTCTTATGATATGTGGCTTTGGTATACTTATACTTTACTCTACAAAATCAACTAAAAATGCCATAATCAGAGATCGTGAAGAAATCTTACTTAACGAAGCGCAGCTTATTGCTGACCAAACTGTAAAACCCTACTATAATTCTTCAAGCTCTGACTCCGTCGGTCTTCAGCTTAGCTTTGATTATTATAGTCATGTTCTTGATGCTAGTATATGGCTAACAGACCCTAATGGTGTTGTATTAATTAGTTCAAATGCTGCAGGACATCCCGAGGCACCAAATAATGTAAAACTAATTAACCAGGATATTGATACAAAAGAGTCCAAAGGATATCAAGGTGATTTTTATGGTTTCTTTGACACTGATGTAATGACTATCTCACTTTGTATAACAACAAATAATAAGCCTAATGGAATGCTCTTTGTACATTCCACAATGTCACAGTTTTCATCAATTCACAACGAATTAATACAGGCAATATATGTTCCATTTTTGATTATGATTATCATATCATTTACCCTTCTAGGTATTGTTTCAAGAAAAATCATGAGACCACTTAAGAAGATTAATACTGTGGCTGAAGAGTATTCTACAGGTAATTTTGATGTTAAGATGGACATCCAATCAGACAATGAAATCGGACAATTAGCTTCCACCTTGGAGTATATGGCATCTGAGATTTCTAAGCTGGATGAGTATAGAAAGGATTTTATTTCTAACATATCCCATGATTTTAGATCACCACTTACATCTATAAAAGGCTATGTTGAAGCTATAAAAGACGGTACAATTCCATACGAAAAGCAAGCAAAATACTTGGATATTATTGTTCACGAGACAAACCGACTTACTAAGCTTACTGAAGGCTTACTTGAATTGAACAACGTTGATTCCTACGGATTATGGCTAGTATTTAAGAACTTTGATATTGTTAAGCTTACTAAAGGAGCAATTGATACCTTTGAAGGAAAATGTGCCCAAAAAAATGTATCTCTTTATTTTAATAACCACTGTGAACATTCAATTGTAACAGCCGATAAAACTAAAATCCAACAGGTAATCTATAATCTTATCGACAATGCAATCAAGTTCACTCCAGAAGGGAAATGCATCAATGTAACCTTAACTGAAAAAAACGAGAAAATATTCGTATCTGTAAAGGACGAGGGATGTGGCATTCCAAAAGAAGCGCTTAAGAAAATCTGGGTTAGATTCTACAAAGCAGATACTTCTAGAGGTAAAGACAAGCAAGGCACTGGTCTTGGCTTGGCAATTACAAAGGAAATAATTAAAGCACATAATGAAACTATTAATGTTGTCAGCACAGAAAACATCGGCAGTGAATTTACTTTCTCACTTACTCGTGCTGAGGATAATACTTCAAATGACACTACTGAACTTAGATCATAGCTTGGATTATTATCTACGTAAATATTCATATACATATAAAAAACAGCTGATGTGTGTTATTCATTAGAATAACACACATCAGCTGTTTTATTTATATTAAGTGATTTGTGTGTGATTTTGCGATAGACAACAATTAATAAAACATTTTTTGTACATAAAATCGCAATATAATACAAATCTCAGAGTGTTATATGGTTGATTTTAACATTAATGGTCAAAAAGATAACTCTTCAGACTTAAACAGCCCAAAGAGTTATCTTTAATAATTTATATATCTAATTCTATAGTGTACCACTTACACCGCAAATGGACCTACTACAGGATTATTCGAACGTTTATTGCCATAGAAGTCAGTATCTAAGATTATATCATCACCATTTGGCTCCTCAAATCTTTCTTCTGGTTCAAATGCTTCTCCAAGTGTATCTGAAGTGATAATTTCACCTTTAGGAAGGTAATCCATCATATTAGTTACAACCTTATACTCACCCTCCACAACCTTAAGCTCAACTGTAATTTCATGTTCAGTATCAACTGTTGGATTAACATCCAAATCACATGGTTTAGCGCCATTAAAGAATACATTATCCTTTGACCATACTGGAAGTGGCATATAATATTTATCTCTTGATTCTGCTGCACCTTCACCGCAGTAGCCTTCAAAATGGCTCTTCCACTCTTCCTCTGACATATAGCCATTAAAGCTATGTGTACCAGCAATAAGATTCTCATCATCCCACTCACCGTCTTGGCATCCAGCACAAATGTCAATAAGTCCCTGACGCACCTTAGGCTGTACAAAAACATTATTATAAAATCTCACATCACCATGAAGAATTGACATAAAGCCTGTAATCTCTGTACGATGTGGCACATGTATCGGTGTATATCTAGTTGAATCATACTTAATACTTCCATTCTTAACACCTCTGCCAACAGCAGAGATAGAACCTGCGAATAAATTATGTACAAATGCAACACCCTGAGTTGGAAGCTTAACACATCTTTCAGAAAGCATAATATTATTATCTACAAGAGTTGGACCATGTGCAATCTCAATAAAGATGTCCTCTCCAAGTCCAAGTCCTTCCTTGTACTCTTTCTTCAAAAGATAGTCTCTTGACATACAGTTATCATGGAATAAGTTTCCAGTTACACGAGTACCCTGTGTCTGCCAATCAAGCCATATACCACGTGTGCAATCATGAAAATGACAATTTCTAATGATAACATCAATCGCTGCATGGAACTTAATTCCTCCAATTTCAGCTCCAGCAAGATTTCTCTTATTATTAATATGGTGAATATGGCAATTCTCTACTATTGAGAATACACAACCAAGATTACCGACAATACCTGTTTGTCCACAATCGTGAATTTCACAATTTCTAACAATATGAGATCCAATTGTCTCCTTACTCCATCCATCAATCTGTGCTATACAACAGCAATCTCTCTGTGTCTGTGTACCATCTTTATATTTATATTTTGACCACTTGTTATCATTGTTCTGCTGCTTATACTTACCAAGAGAAATACCTGAACATTTAGAATGTGAAACCTCACAATTCTCAATAATCCATCCCTTTGACCAATGTGGGCCAATCATTCCATCCTGAAGTGCTGTAGGTGGCGCCCAATTTGTTGCAGCCTTTGTAACTACAAAACCTGACAATGTAATATAATCAACATGCTCTGCTTCTGGATAGAAGCAATGTGGACGTACATTTATTTCAACACATTCCTCATTAGGATTCTTTCCTTGGAAATTAGCATAAATAATTGTATCATCACTGTCCTCCGCCTGACATGTATACCATGTATGCTTTGTAAAGTCTCTATCCCAAGATTCATCATTGATTACTGGATTTAATACCTGCTCCAAAGCTGGCTGCTCATAAAGTGATTTATGATTAAGAAATACTTCACCTGTATGACATGGTATTCCTGGGCTTAACCAATCTCCAAATACAAGAGTTGTATAAGGATTATATTTTCCAAAATACGAATTAGGAATTGTTACCTTCCAAACATCACCTTCATAATGCTCCCAATCCTTAATTATCTCCGCACCAGTTATAACAGCCTGCCTATCCTCCATAGAACGATATATAATAGGCTTTTTCTCCAAACCAGCATTAATCGGACTTACCTCTTCACGATATATTCCAGGTGCAACTAATACCTCATCACCTGGCATTGCAATTTCTGCTGCCATTTGAATTCTATTAAATGGCTTATCCTTACTTCCATCACCATGTGGCTTTGCATTACAGTCTACATAATAAATCATTTTTTTCCCTCCATGAAATATATTCTAGGTGTTTTTTTGTCTCGTATATTTAATCCTTTCACCTAGTGAAAAATTATATTTTTCTATAAATGTTTTTCCTTAAGCTTATTTCATAATTCTTTGATTATTATACCAATTTAACAAATAAAAAAATATTTTATTCTGTTATAATAATATAATAATTCTATCATGGAGTGTTTTCTTATTACTTATACTATCTGCCAAAAATTACTCTTCCAGATATATTTTTATCTTTTCCATAAGGTTATCCACCAATATATTTTTATCTTTTCCATAGGGTTATCCACCAAAGTATTTAGTGCCTCGTCTCCTGTTATATATTTATCCATTTCGTCAAAAATCATCTGGTCAAATGCCAAGTCAACAACTATTGGCTGACTAACGTTTTCCATAATGGCAATGGTATCTTGCAAATATTCTTCAAAAGCTTTATTACCTGCACCATTTATTACGCTTTGACATTCTTCTCCATTTATTTGGGCTGCCATTAGCTTATTAGCCAAAGGTCCCATAGATACATCTTGCGTATTTGCTATCATAAAATTATATTCGCCATTGTAATTTAATGATGTTCCACCTGATGTAAGCATATATGGAGCATATAAGCTATAATTGCTATTTTCTGAAACGAAATGTCAAGGACTTTTTAGTCCCCCTATCATTCATTGCATGAAAAAAGCCACTGTAGATTTCTCCACATAACTAAATATTACTATTTGTAAATCGTAACTTTCTACGCTTCTTTTTTCTTCATTTTCAAGCAAATTAAAAGAAGGTACAGTA
This sequence comes from Lachnospiraceae bacterium, assembly GCA_029338675.1. GTDB lineage: Bacteria > Bacillota > Clostridia > Lachnospirales > Lachnospiraceae > Coprococcus_C. The sequence continues at coordinate 156 of JAQYAV010000082.1, read as the reverse complement.
TAAATTATTCTGATGTATTATCCGTCAGATTGTTTTATCCTGTACCTTCTGTTATTATAGTCAGGTTACTAATAAACAAAGAAGCAGGAACCAGCCCCTACCACAGTTCGGTTTCCTGCCTCACACACTCACCATAGGCACGCCTATGTGTTTGCA
>JAQYAV010000081.1 GCA_029338675.1 Lachnospiraceae bacterium | reverse complement strand
GGACAGAGGGACACTCCTCGTGACAAAAGAAGCGTCCCTAAATTAAATATTGTTAAATATATGGAAATGTGGTAGATTTTAAAGATACATTATATTTTAAGGGAGATATACATAATGGAAAAAACTGTTAGCGAAAAAAGTAATTCTAGAAAGCTGATATATATAATACTTGGAGCTATGATATTGCTACAAGTAGGATTAATATCATATTACTTTTATACTAAAAAAGAGGGCTATCATTCAGATGAATTATGGTCTTATGGTTATTCAAACAGCTACTATCAAAAGGATATTTTTAGAACAAAAGATGAGCAATTAGTAGATAGATGGGCTAGTGGCAAAGAATTAAAAGATTATCTGGTTGTAAATGAAGGGGAGCAATTTAAGTATGATTCAGTGTACTCAAACCAGATTGAGGATTTGAGTCCGCCATTTCATAGTATGGTGTTACATACAGTATCTTCGTTTTTCCCTAATAAATTTTCAAAGACCTTTGCATTTTCAATAAATGTCGTTATGTTCTGTATCACAATGATATTTTTGTTTAAGTTATGTGAGCATTGGTTTGGACCTAAGATAGGCTTGTTATTATGTTTTGTTTATGGCCTTAGTCAGGGAGCATTTGATACAACTATATATCTTAGAATGTATGCTATGTGTACAGCTTTTACGATGATAATTGTATACTATATGATTCGCATTGTAGATATGGAGGAAGATAAACGATTCATAAAAGAAACAATAATATTATATATAGTTTCGTTATTAGCTTTTTTAACACATTATTATATGATTTCGTTTTGCGGTATTTTGACAGCATTGTTATGCATTTATTTAGTTGTAAAGAAACAATGGAAGAAAATGCTTAAATTTGGGCTGACAATGACAGCAGCATTTTTAAGTTCAATTGTTGTATTTCCTAGCTTATTAAGAAATTCTAGTTCGCAGGTACAGGCTATATCAGCACAAGCTAGCAAGGGATCAAACTTGACTTTTGATTTAAGAACTAGAACTATATTGTCATATATGAATAAGAAGGTAACTTTTATAGAAACAGCGATATATAAAACTAATACTTTGCAGGTTATAGTAGTATGCATTTTAGCAGTGTTAGTTTTTGCCAGTCCGCTTTTGATTCTATTTAGGGAAAATGAAAAGGTACGAGGAATTTTCAGAAGAATAAAACAGATTTTGCTACATGAAAAGAAAATTACTTGCAAAAAAATCATGAAGAGAATTTTTTCTATTAATTGGATTTTTCCAATATTTATGATTGCTATTTTCTTACAGATTATTGTTGTAGGTGAAACAACAAATGTTTATGCTATGGGAATTTGCGTTGATAGATACATATTTTATTTATATCCGCTATATTTAATATTCCTATTCTCCATAGTTAAAACAATTATTTCGTGGATAACAAAAAGTAAAAAAATCTCATTTGCAATGTTGTTATTTATATCAATTGCTTTGATAGCAATTCAACAGTATAGAGTTAATTGTAGAGAAGATTATTATTTTGAAAAACAAAGAGTCGGTCAAGATATAAGTGAGGTTGTAAAGGGAAATGATGTTATTATCGTTATGGATGGCAACTGGCGTTTGACAGCACTTTGTGAGTCTTTAATGGATGTTGACAGATATTATATGACAAACTATAAATCACTCAAAATGAATAGGGATAAGCTTATAGATGGAATGGACACAAGATATAAATTGTCTAATTTTGATTTTGTTAAGAAATATGAAGAGAAGATTTCTGGCAGAGACGAAAATTCATTTTATGTGATGATTAATACAGCTGATTTTAACCAGGAAATACTTTCAGAAGATGACTATTTAAGAACAAAAAAACAGTCAAAGGATTTACGTGAGTATAATAATATATTCAACTTGGTAAAATGGTTAAAGATGGATGCTAAAGTTGAGATGGTATCCGCAGAAGTATATCAGGGAAATAAAATGGAGCTATTTAAAGTAACATATAAGTAAATTAATTTTAGCTGTAAACAGGTGAAATAATTATGAAGAATTTTTACAAGAACAAAACAGTTTTAGTAACTGGTCATACTGGATTTAAAGGGGCTTATTTGTCTCATATGCTCCTAGGATTTGGGGCTAATGTCATCGGCTATAGTCTTGAACCACCTACAAAGCCATCTATGTTTGAGGCACTTGGGCTTGAAGATAGAATGACAAGTATTATTGCTGATATAAGAGACTTATTCAAATTAAAGGCTACCTTTGATACTTATAAACCAGAGATAGTATTTCATTTGGCTGCACAGCCATTAGTTAGAGAATCCTACAAGAATCCCGTTTATACATATGACACAAATGTTATGGGAACTGTAAATGTTTGTGAATGTGTACGGTTAACAAATAGCGTTAAATCATTTCTTAATGTAACAACAGATAAGGTATATGAGAATAATGAGGTTGAGATTCCATTTAGGGAGGATATGCCTTTAGATGGTTATGATCCATATTCTAATAGCAAGTCATGTTCGGAACTAGTTACACATAGCTACAAAAAATCTTTCTTTGACAACCTGGACATTGCTGTTTCAACAGCAAGAGCTGGAAATGTAATTGGAGGAGGAGATTTTGCATTAGACAGAATTGTGCCAGATTGTTATAGAGCAGCCATAAAAGGCGAGAAAATAGTAATTAGAAATCCATTTTCAATAAGACCTTATCAGCATGTTCTTGAGCCGATTATGGCATATCTTATGATAGCTATGAAGCAGTATGAGGACAAGAGCTTACAGGGTTATTACAATGTAGGACCTGATGAGATAAATTGCTTGAAGACGGGTGAACTTGCAGATTGCTTTTGTAAATATTGGGAAAATAATCTTGAATGGATAAATGAGTACGATGGTGGTCCACACGAGGCTAATTTCCTAAAATTGGATTGTACACTTGTGAAAAGTAAATTTGGTTGGAGACCAACGTGGAATGCGGAGGTTGCAATTGAAAAATCAGTAGAATGGTATAAAGCATATTCTGAAGGAAAAGATATGATTGAAATAACAAATAGACAGATAGGAGAGCTGCAAAATGTTTGAACAAATGAATGAAGAAGAAGCTCGCAAGTACATAACTGATATAGTTGGAGAATATTGCGACAAATATCACAATACAGACGAATATAAGAAGGGGGACAGAGTACCATATGCCAGAAGAGTATATGATAAAGAGGAGATGACTAACTTGGCAGATGCTGCTTTGGAATTTTGGCTTACTTCTGGAAGATATACTGATGAATTTGAAAAAGGCCTAGCTAAATATCTTGGCATTAGATATTGTGCATTAGTTAATTCTGGTTCTTCTGCAAATTTACTTGCATTTATGACTCTTACTTCTCCACTTCTTGGAGATAGAGCTATTAAGAGGGGAGACGAAGTAATAACAGTTGCAGCAGGATTTCCAACAACGGTTGCTCCAATAATCCAGTATGGTGCAGTTCCTGTTTTTGTTGATGTTACAATACCACAGTATAACATTGATGTCACAATGCTAGAGCAGGCTTATTCAAGTAAAACAAAAGCTATAATGCTTGCACACACACTTGGAAATACTTTTGATTTAAAAGCAGTAAAGGATTTCTGTAACAAGCATAATTTATGGCTGATTGAGGACAACTGTGATGCACTTGGTTCAGAATATATGATTGACGGAGTGTGGAAAAAGACTGGAACAATTGGTGATATTGGAACTTCAAGCTTCTATCCACCACATCATATGACAATGGGTGAAGGTGGAGCTGTTTATACAGATAATCCGCTTTTATATAAAATAATCAAATCTATGCGCGATTGGGGAAGAGACTGTAGCTGTCCTTCAGGAGTAGATAATTATTGTGGACATAGATATGATGGACAGTATGGTGAGCTTCCTAAGGGATATGATCACAAGTATGTTTATTCACATTTTGGATATAATCTTAAAGCTACTGATTTGCAGGCAGCAATAGGATGTGCGCAGTTAGATAAGATTGCTCATTTTGCAGCTAGAAGAAGAGAAAATTTTGAGATATTAACAAATGGACTTAAGGATTTAGAGGACAAGCTTATTCTACCAAAGGCATGTGAGAATTCTAATCCAAGCTGGTTTGGATATTTAATCACTTGTAAGGATGGGGTAGATAGAAATAGTGTTGTTCAGTTCCTAGAGAAAAATGGTGTTCAGACTAGAATGCTTTTTGCTGGAAATATTATGAAGCACCCTTGTTTTGATAATATAAGAGGAGATAAAAATGCTTATCGTGTAGTAGGCGATTTAAGTGTAACTGATCAGATTATGGAGAATTCTTTCTGGATTGGAGTTTATCCAGGAATGAATGAAGACATGTTAAACTACATGATTGAAAAGATAAAAGAAGCTTTGGTGTAACCAACAAAAAGGAGGGTTACATAATATGAAAGAAGAGAATATGAAAAAAATAAGTATACTTATACCATGTTACAATGAAGAAGAAAATGTTGGCCCAATTTATGAGGCAGTAATTGAAGAATTCAAGCAGTTTGAAGAAAAATATGAATTAGAATTATTATTTATTGATAATGATTCAACAGATAATACAAGACCTTTACTTAGAGAGATATGCCATAAAGATAAAAGAGTAAAAGCTATTTTCAATGCAAAGAATTTTGGACAGTTTAATTCACCATATTATGGAATGCTTCAGGCAACAGGAGATTGTGTTATTACAATGGTATGCGACTTTCAAGATCCTGTGGAGTTAATTGGAAAATATATTGCTGCATGGGAAGAAGGATACAAAATTGTAATTGGAATAAAAACATCAAGTAAAGAAAACAAGTTTGTATATTGGATACGAAGTATATATTACAAGATGATTAAGAAGTTTTCGGATGTTGAACAGATAGAGCATTTTACCGGATCGGGATTATATGACAGAAGCTTTGTTGAGATATTAAGGGATTTGAAGGATCCTACTCCATTTATGCGTGGAATTGTGGCAGAGCTTGGATATAAGAGAAAGGAAATCGAATACGAACAGCCACTTAGAAGGGCAGGTAAAACAAAAAATAATTTTTATTCATTATATGATGCCGCTATGCTTTCCTTTACTTCTTATACAAAGATTGGGCTTAGAATGTGTACATTTATGGGAATGGGGTTAGGTTTATTAAGTGCAATAATTGGCATAATTTATTTAATAATTAAACTTTTATATTGGGATACATTTCCAGCAGGAACTGCGCCTATGCTTATTGGTATGTTTTTGCTTGGCTCAATACAGTTATTCTTTATTGGATTTTTAGGAGAGTATATATTAAGTATTAATCAAAGAGTTATGAATCGTCCTTTAGTTATAGAAGAAGAACGAATTAACTTCGATGATAAGGAGGATAATAAAAATGATTAATAATGTTGGAATATTTGATTGTACATTAAGGGAAGTAGGTTATCAGACTGGTTGGTATTTTTCTGATGAGTTTGTAAAGAATTTATATAAATTTGCATTGGGAAAAGGCATTGATTATGTTGAACTTGGATTTTTCCATAATGAACAGGCTGATCCAGGCAAAGGAAACTTTAGATATTGCAGTATAAGAAATGATGAAATAAAAGAGACATTTAAGCATGTTAAGAATATTACTAAGCTTGCTGCAATGAGAGATGTTCAAAGACCGTTATCTGAGCTTGTGCCTAAAAAAGATAGCATTATTGATACAATTAGACTTTTGACTAGATCTCATGAAACTGATTTTGCAGTATTAGAGGAGCATGTAAAGCTATGTCATGATTTAGGCTATGAAGTATTTATTAATTTCACTAGCGCAGGATATAACTCTATGGATAAAAATGCAGAATTTGCAGAGTTTGCAAGTAAGGTAGGAGTTAAGTCAGTAGAGTTTGCAGATACAGAAAGTGTTATGACAAAGGATTATGTTACTAATACAATTAAAATATGTCATGATGCAGGACTTAAGGTTGGAGTGCATTTACATGATAAGAATGGAACTGCTGAGGAGCTGGCAGATTTGGCACTTTCCCTTGGGGCAGACTATATGGATGTTACTCATTTAGGTTTAGGTGGCAAGTGGCGAGATGGTAATCTTACAATGGAGTATCTACTTAGAAAATTTGGTGTTAAGGGTGGGTACGAAAGTACAATAATCAAGAACGAATTAATTGAAGAATTAATAAAATATCATGAGTATTCAGTAGCTGAATAAAAAACAAAAAAAGAGGGATTTTATGATAAAACTATCAGATTATGTAATTAAGTATCTTGAGGATTTAGACGTTGGACATATGTTTATGATACCTGGAGGAGGTGCAATGCACCTTAATGATTCTCTTGGTAACAGTAAGAAGATAAAGTTTATATGCTGTTTACATGAGCAGGCATGTGCTATTGCTGCAGAGGCTTATGCAAGAGTGAATAATAAGCTTGGTCTTGCAATGGTTACTACTGGTCCAGGTGGAACAAATGCATTAACTGGTGTAGCTGGGGGATTTATTGAATCAACACCTATGCTTATTATTTCTGGACAGGTTAAGATACTTGACCAGATAAGAGATCAGAATCTCAGACAGATGGGTATGCAGGAATTAGATATTATTTCTGTAGTGAAGCCGATTACAAAATATGCAGTAATGGTTACTGATCCAACTACAATAAAATACCATTTGGACAAGGCTTTATATGAAGCAATGAATGGCAGAAAGGGACCAGTTTGGTTAGATATACCCCTTGATGTTCAGGCATCAATGATTGATGAGGCTTCGTTGGTTGGATTCGAGCCACCTGTATGCGATGAAGCAGGTGAAGACAAATATCTTGATGAGGCAGTAAGCAAGGTAATAGATGCTTTTAACGAAGCTGAAAGACCGGTCATAATGGCTGGAAATGGAATTCGAATGGCAAATGGCTTAAAGGAGTTTCGTGAGTTAATTGAGTATCTTAAGATTCCAGTTGTAACTACTTGGAATGGTATTGACATAGTTGAGGAGGATTATCCACTTTACTATGGAAGACCAGGTGGACTGGGACAAAGATATGCAAACTTTGTTCAGCAGAATTCAGATTTCTTTATGTCTATTGGTACAAGACTTAATCTTTTACAGACAGGCTATAATTTTGATGGCTTTGCAAGATGTGCTACTAAAATTATGGTTGATATTGATGAGAACGAGCTTAATAAAATAAATGTCAGACCTGATATTAAGATATGCTCAGATGCTAAGAAATTCATTAATAAGCTTCTTGAAAGAAAAGCGGAATTTAAGTTAAGAGATTATTCTTCGTGGATATCTTATGCTGATAGATTAAAGAAGAAATACCCAATAATGTCAGAAGAAAAATGGGCAAAGCAGGAGTTCGTTAATACATATGCATTGCTTGATACTTTATCTAATAAGCTTAACGAAAATGATATATTTGTGATTGGAAGTTCGGGAAGCTGTATAGATGTTTCAATGCAGACATTTAGAGTAAAAAAAGGACAAAGAGTATTCACTACTAAGGGTCTTGCATCTATGGGATATGGACTGCCTTCAACTATTGGAGCAGCACTTGCAAGTGGTAAAAGAGTTGCATCAGTACAGGGAGATGGCGGTTTCCAGATGAATATTCAGGAGCTTGAAACAATAAGAAGACTTAATTTGCCAATTAAAGTATTTGTTTTAAGCAATCGTGGATACGCACAGATAAAGGGAACACAGACTAATATTTTCAATAGTCATTATGTTGCATGTAATGAGGATTCTGATTTGTCAATTCCTAACATATCTGACATTGCAGGAGCATATAAGCTTAAACATTATAAGATAGAGTCTAATGATGATTTGTCAGAGATTGTTGAGAAGGTACTTGAGGCTGATGGTCCAGTTATATGTGAGGTAATGGTTTCAATTGATCAACCAGTATTTCCTAAGCAGGTAAGCTATAAGAGAAAAGATGGTCAAATGGAATCGTTACCGCTGGAGTACTTAAACCCACCGTTACCGGAGGATGAATTTAAGGAAAATATGTTAATTCCGATTTATGAAATGAAATAACAAAGAAATCATAGAATGGATATCAGCTGTTTATTCATGAAATGGAGAGAAAATGATACAAAATAGAAACGTAATTGCGCTTACCGGTCCGACCGGAGCAATTGGTATGGCACTTATTAAGTGTTGTCTGGAACGAAATATGGAAGTGATTGCGATTGTGAATCCAAATTCGAAACGAAAAGAGAGACTCAAACAGTTTTCCGGATTACATGTGATCGAATGTGACATGGAGAAGTATTGTGAATTGGATTTATGCAGGGAATTAAAGAATGAAATGCATATCCGAACAACAGAAGAATTCACATGTGATATATGGATTCATTTAGCATGGATGAGTGCTTCCGGTATGGGAAGAAATGATGTTTTTGTTCAAAATAGAAACGTTACATTTTTGCTTGATGCAATGGATGCAGCTAATCGAGCAGGATGTCATACTTTTCTTGGTGCCGGTTCGCAGGCTGAGTACGGATTACAGAGTGAAGATATCGGTGAATTTAGCGAAACAAAACCATTTACCGGTTATGGTATCGCAAAATTGTGTGCCGGACAGCTTGGAAGAATTCGTGCGCAACAATTAGGAATTCGTTTTTTATGGACAAGAATTTGTAGTGTTTATGGCCCTTATGATGGAGAAAATACAATGCTGATTTCTGCAATCGATTCGCTGTTGAAGGGTGATGTTCCGGAATTTACAAAAGGGGAGCAGATTTGGGATTATCTTTATTCCGAAGATGCTGCAAATATGTTAATGAAATTGGTGGATTACGGAAAAGATGGAAGAATCTATGTGATTGGTAGTGGAACAAAGAAACCACTTTCTCAATATATTGAATGTATGAAATATACGGTAGAACAGGTAATTGGAAGGAATGTAACCATTTCGATTGGGACAAGACCGTATGGAGAAAACCAGGTTATGTATTTGTGTGCAAATCTTCAGGCATTTTTGGAGGATACGGGAGAGTTTGCATTTACTTCCTATGAAGAAGGAATTCGAAATACTGTGATTTGGTGCGAGAAGCAATTGGCGGATTAGATGAAAGAAGGGATGAGCGAATGAAGGTAGTAATTCTAGCTGGTGGAATGGGTTCGAGAATTAGTGAGGAATCGCATTTGAAACCAAAACCAATGATTGAAATAGGTGGCAGACCTATTTTATGGCATATTATGAAAATTTATTCTCACTATGGATTTAATGACTTTATTATATGTTGCGGATACAAGGGGCATATGATAAAGGAATATTTTATTGATTATTATATGAATGAGTCGGATATTACGGTGGATTTGAGTAATAATGATGTTCAAATTCATCAAAATGCATCGGAACCATGGAAAGTAACATTAGTTAATACTGGATTGTATACTCCAACTGCAGGACGTATCAAGCAGGTCATGAAGTATACCGGTAATGAACCATTTATGATGACCTATGGAGATGGTGTTTCCGATGTGAATATTCCGGAGCTTTTGAAATTTCACAAAGAAAATGGTAAAATTGCAACGATTACAGCGGCAAAACCGGCCGGAAGATGGGGCGCGATTCAAATTGATAACGAGAAACATATTGTAACTACATTTAAAGAAAAGGATAAAGTGGATCAATCTTATGTAAATGCCGGATTTGCAGTTTTTAATCCGGAAATTGCAAAATATTTAGATGAAAACTATATGTTAGAAACGCTTCCGTATGAAAGATTAACGGAGGATGAGCAGATGGCTGCCTATCAGCATGATGGCTTCTGGTACCCGATGGATACGATACGAGACCGGGATTATTTGGAGAATGAATGGAGCAGTGGTGAAGCTCCTTGGAAATTATGGTAGGAAATTTTAACAGAATGTAGAAAGATTTCCTTTGTTGTTTTCTGATAATTTAGCGAATGGAGATTGGATAAAATGTGTGATTTGATTAGCATTGTTGTACCTGTATATAATGTGGAAAAATTTATTGTAAAATGTTTGGATAGTATTATTCATCAAACATACAGGAATCTACAAATTATATTAGTTGATGATGGATCTAGTGATCATTCAGGTGCTATTTGTGATCAATATCAAAATAAAGATGTGCGTATTCAGGTTGTACATCAACAAAATAAGGGTGTATCGAATGCACGAAATGTAGGATTATCTCTGGTAAAAGGAAAATATGTTGCTTTTTGTGATGCAGATGATTGGCTGGAACCGGATATGTATGAATATTTGCACGGACTGTTACAGAATACAGATTGTAATATAGCATCTTGCGGCGCATGGATGGAATCATCAGAAAATAAAACAGCTATCGGATATGCTACAAAACAATTGCATTTGAATGTAAAAGATGCAATTGCGGCGTTACATGTCAGAAGTCAATTAAATGGGTGGATGTGTACAAAGTTGTTTGAAACTGCTGTTGTACAGAATCTGTTTTTTGATGAAGATTTAAAAGTATGTGAAGATTATATATTTCAATGTGATGCAATTGAAAAAAGCAGAGGAGTAGTATGCGGTACGGAAACAAAGTATCATTATATACAAAGAAAATCGAGTGTTTCAAATAATGGATATACACAAGAATTTGAAAAAGGATTAATTGCAACAAAACAGTATATTGACCGGTATATTCAGTTGTATCCGGATAAGAAAAGAGATTTAATGGCAAAGTATATGTTGGATATCATGGGTGTCTTAACCGCTATGATAAAAGGGGATTGCATTGACGATATACGTGTTAAAGAAATTAGAAAATGTATTCGGAAAAATATATGGGGATATCTGTTTACAAAAGGTCCTGAATTATTTTTGAAGGCTAGTGCGGTGGTAATCTGCATAAATTTTAGGATATTTATATTTGTATATCAACATTTGAAAAAATTTGAATAAGAGGTAGTATTGTGAACGTTTTGTGGATAATAGAAGGTAATAAAAAAAGTGCAAATTACAAAATTGCATTTGAATTAGCGAAAAATATGAAACAAAAGCATACTTTGTCTTGTGCTGTATATTCCGGTAATGAATATGAACAATGTCAAGAGTTAAGGACAGTTTTTGACAATGTATCTTTTATAGGAAGCGTTGATTCAAAGAAATTGTCAGATCTTTATGCTGACAAGCGGTGGGGAGCGAAAACAAATAATCAAAAACTGAAATATGCGCTAATACATCCTCAAGTTGCTGCTGAATTGCTTAGAAAAGAAATCTGCAAAGGAAAAAAAAGAAGTATTAGGCAACTGAAAAAGATTTGTACAGATGAAAAAATAGATGTAATAATAGGTGTTGTTTTTCCTTATAAAATAGTAAATATTATGTCTGAAGTTCAAGTAAATGCGAAAAAGTTAATTATTCAATTAGATCCATATGTGAACAATTATACATTGAATCCGAAGAAAATAACGAAGAGAATAGCTGAAGAACAAAGACTATTGAATTCGATACAATGTATTTTTACGACAGGAATAATAAAAAATGAAATGTTAAACAATCATAAGATTGAAAATAATAAGATAGTTGAAATAGAGTTTCCGGAGATGTCGGTAGAAAAAATGGATGACGAGAAGGAGCATAAGGCATTAATCAGTAAAAATGAGGACTCAATTTTTGTTTTATATGCTGGGTCTTTATATAAGGATATTCGTAATCCTGTTCATTTAGTAAGATTATTTGAGCAACTACCGGAGAATTATTTATTGGTTGTTGCAGGATTTAACTCCGGATTATTGAAGGAATATGATGAAAAGATACGAAACAGAGTTATTGATTTAGGATACATAGATCAAACAGATGTTGAATGTTTGAAGAAGGATGCAGATGTATTGGTATGCTTTAATAACGCCATTGAAAATCAGGTTCCAAGCAAACTTTTTGAGTGTATAGAAACCGGAAAGCCATTCATTAATTTATGTCAATTAGTTAATTGTCCGTCATTACCATATGTTCAGGAATATGATAATGTAATAAATGTCTTTATTAATGATATGAAACCGGATGAAATAATTCATTTTATTGAAACACATAAAAATAAGGTGATAGCTCGAGATGAGATTTTAAAAAAATATTATAAGCATACTTATGAATATGTTGTAAATCAGATTGAGGAGGTCGTTACAAGTGTCAACATTTAACGGGGCAACATTAATGATTACTGGAGGTACTGGATCTTTTGGAAACACAGTACTAAAACATTTTTTAGCTAGTGATATTGGAGAGATAAGAATTTTTTCGCGTGATGAGAAAAAACAGGATGATATGCGCCATGAACTTCAGGCGAAACATCCTGAACATGCCAATAAAGTAAAGTTTTATATTGGAGATGTTAGAAATCCTCAATCAATAAAGGATGCAATGTGGGGAGTTGATTACATTTTTCATGCGGCAGCATTAAAGCAGGTTCCATCGTGTGAGTTTTTTCCTATGGAGGCAGTGCGGACCAATGTCGAAGGGACGGATAATATGCTTCATGCCGCTATTGAATGTGGTGTAAAGAGAGTTGTGTGTCTTTCAACCGATAAGGCAGCATATCCGATAAATGCAATGGGTATTTCTAAGGCTATGATGGAAAGAGTAATCTATGCAAATGCCAGGGTTGCAGCTGAGAGAGGAAATACGACAATTTGTTGTACAAGATATGGTAATGTGATGTGTTCGAGAGGATCTGTAATTCCTTTATTTATTGATCAGATTAAATCGGGAAATGCGATAACGATCACAGATCCCAATATGACAAGATTTTTGATGAATCTTGATGAAGCGGTAGATCTTGTACAATTTGCGTTTGAACATGCGAATCCGGGAGATCTTTTCATACAGAAGGCCGATGCATCTACAATAGGCGATCTTGCGAAAGCAGTTCAAACATTATTTGGTGATACTGGTACAAATATAATCGGAACACGTCATGGTGAAAAATTATATGAAACTCTTATGACAAAAGAGGAGAGATTGCGAGCTGAGGATATGGGTCAGTACTATAGAGTAGCTGCTGATGGCAGGGATTTAAATTATGACAAGTTTGTTGTAAATGGAGAAGTTGTAACAATGGCTGCTGAAGCATATACAAGCCATAACACGAATCGATTGGATGTTGAAGAAACTGTTAAAAAGATTTTAACAACGGATTATGTAAATGAGCAGTTAGAAATGATAAAGAATAAATAAGGAATGTGACAATGAATATATTGATAACTGGTTCCAAGGGAATGGTAGGTACAGCCCTTGTAAACAATTTAAAATGTATTAGAGATGGCAGGAATAGAACAAGACCCAATATTCAAATAGATGAGATTTATGAATTTGACATAGATAATACGAAAGAAGATATGAATGAATATTGTTCAAAATGTGATTTTGTATTTCATCTTGCAGGAGTAAATCGTCCCGAGAATACAGATGATTTTATGAAAGGGAACTTTGGATTTGCTTCTGAGTTATTGGAATGTTTAAAAAAAAATGAGAACAGCGCCACTGTTATGTTATCTTCATCTGTTCAAGCTACGTTATCAGGAAGATTCAGTGATTCTGAATATGGTAGAAGTAAGAAAGCAGTAGAAGAATTGTTTTTTCAATATGCAAGCGAAAACAATGTGAAGGTTGCTGTATATCGATTTGCTAATATAATGGGACATAGTAAGCCCAAATATAATTCAGCAGTATCTACTTTTTGCTGGGCAATAGCAAATGATGAAGAATTCAAAGTCAATGATAGAAGTACCGAGTTAGAGCTCCTTTATATAGATGATCTTATTGAGGGTATGTTTGATCTTCTTGAAGGAAAGGAAAAACATTGTGAATTTGATGGGGTAGAGACTGTATTAAAGGAAGATGGCAGATATTGCTGTGTTCCGATAACTCATAAGGCTACACTCGGGGAAATAGTTGATTTGCTTCAAATATTTAAAAAACAACCGAATACTCTTATGATGCCAAGCATTTCGGAGGGATCATTTGCTAAAAAGTTGTATAGCCTTTACCTTACATATTTACCAGTCGAAAAGTTTAAGTATGCATTACGGATGAATGAAGATAATAGAGGAAGTTTTACGGAATTGCTGCATACGGAAAATTGTGGACAGGTGAGCATTAACATTTCAAAACCCGGGACAACCAAAGGACAACATTGGCATAATAGCAAATGGGAATTGTTTATGGTTGTGCATGGGCATGGTTTGATTCAGGAGAGAAACATTAACACTGGTGAAATGGTAGAATTTGAGGTAAGTGGTGATAAGATTGAGGCTGTCCATATGATTCCCGGGTGGGCACATAATATTATCAATCTTTCAGATACTGAAAATCTTGTTACCGTGATGATTTGCAATGAAATATTCAATCCGGAGCATCCGGATACTTATCGTGAGGAAGTGTAGCATATGAAGTACGAAAAAATAAAATGGAAAGAAAATGGAAAGCTTAAGCTTCTGATTATTGTTGGAACAAGACCTGAGATTATCAGACTTTCGGCTGTAATAAATAAGACAAGGAAGTATTTTGATGTAATATTAGCCCATACAGGACAGAATTATGATTACAATCTAAATGGTATATTTTTTAAGGATTTAGAATTGAAGGAACCAGAGGTCTATATGGATGCAGTTGGTGCCGATCTTGGGGAGACAATGGGTAATATTATTTCTGAAAGTTATAAACTCATGGTTGCAATTAAGCCGGATGCAGTACTGGTTCTTGGAGATACAAATTCATGTCTTTCCGTTATAGGAGCAAAAAGACTTCATATTCCGATTTTTCATATGGAAGCAGGGAACAGATGCAAGGATGAGTGTCTTCCGGAGGAAACAAACCGCCGAATTGTAGATATTATATCAGATGTAAATATGGCTTATTCGGAACATGCCAGAAGATACCTTGCTGAAACAGGGTTACCAAAAGAAAGAACTTTTGTTACAGGCTCACCGATGGCCGAGGTTCTTCATAACAATTTAGAAAAGATCGAGACGTCGGATATTCATAGCAGATTGGGGTTAGAGAAAGGAAGATATATTTTACTTTCAGCCCATAGAGAAGAGAATATTGATACGGAAAAGAACTTTTTAAGTCTTTTTACAGCAATTAATAAAATGGCGCAAAAGTATCAAATGCCAATTCTTTATTCATGTCATCCAAGGTCAAAGAAAAGAATCGAGTCTATGGGATTTCAACTAGATGAAAGGGTGATTCAACATGAACCGTTAGGATTTCATGATTATAATTGTCTTCAGATGAATGCTTTTTGTGTTGTTTCTGATTCGGGAACACTACCGGAAGAATCAAGCTTTTTTACGAGTGTAGGATATCCATTTCCTGCGGTTTGTATCAGAACATCTACGGAAAGACCGGAAGCAATTGATAAAGGTGATTTTATTTTATCCGGAATCGATGAGAAAGGATTGCTTCAGGCGGTGGATTTAGCGGTGGAGATGAATAAGAATGGCAATCTTGGGATTCCGGTTCCAGACTATATTGATGAAAACGTTTCAGATAAGGTTGTAAAGATTGTCCAGTCTCATGTTGGTGTTGTTAATAAGATGGTTTGGAGAAAAGAATAAGTAAATTTTCATAATAGATGAAGGAGAAAATTGTGGCTTCGGATAGTAAATATAAATATCTGGCAAAAAATACAATATTGTTCTCAATTAGCTCATTTGGTTCCAAGATATTAAGTTTTTTGTTTGTATCGCTATATACATCGGTATTAACGAAAGAGGAATATGGTACAGCTGATTTGGTATGTACGACAGCTTCATTACTGATATATGTCGTGACATTGAATATATCGGATGCTGTTGTACGGTTTGCTTTAGAGAAGACAGAAAAGCAGGAAGGGATATTTTCGTATGGATTAAGAGTAATATTCAAAGGACAGTTGCTTTTTGGAATGACTTTATTGATTTTTTGCTATTATAATCCAATTCATTGGGAATGGTATTTATATTTATTCCTTTACGTCACAGTATTTGTAAATGCATTATATCAGATTACGACATATTATCTTAGAACTTTTGATGAAGTAAAATCTGTAGCAGTAGCTGGAGTTGTGAATACAGCAACAATCATTATTTCAAATGTCCTTTTATTACTTGTTTTCAAGACCGGAATGGTTGGATATCTTGCATCAACGATTGTAGGATGTTTGGTTGCGACGGTTTATGCAGTTATGGTTATAATTAGAAGGGGAAAGTTTAACTGGAGTCAGATATGTGATGATGAAACTAAGCACATGATGGTTAATTATAGTATTCCCTTAATTTTCAATGGAATATCATGGTGGGTTAATAGTAGCCTTGATAGGTATTTAGTGACATTTTTTTGTGGATTGTCTGTTAACGGTTTATATGCGGTTGCATCTAAAATACCAACGATACTTACAACTGTCCAGAGTATTTTTGCAGAGGCATGGAGTATATCTGTTATTAAAGAATATGATAAAGAAGATACAGATGATTTCTTTGGAAATATGTATTCTCTTTATAATGGATTTACTGTTTTCGGAGCGAGCATATTAGTATTATTTAATGTATTACTAGCCAGGTTTTTATTTTCTAAAGATTTTTTCATTGCATGGGAGTATTCCTCTGTACTTGTAGTTTCGGTAGTATTTAGCGGATTGGCAGGATTTGCAGGTGGCATTTTTTCTGTAGTTAGGAAGACTGGCTATTATGCGCTGTCAACAGTGATTGCAGCTATTGTGAATACCTTATTGAATCTTATTTTTATTCCAATTTGGGGAGCATTCGGAGCCGCAATAGCAACATTAATTTCATTTATTGTTGTATGGATGATAAGGGTTATATATGCAGGGAAATTTATCGCTTGGAAGATTAATTTTATTAGAGATTTAGTAGCTTATTGTTTATTAGGTGTACAACTTGTATTTGAACATTTAGAAGGACATTTTTATTTAGGACAGGCTGTAATTGTTTTTGTAATTGCAGTTTTGTATAAAGATGTTCTTGGGAAAATGATAATGTTTATGATAAATAGGGTAACGAAAAAAAAGCATAGAAAGTGATTTATATATGAATAGCTCAAAAGTAGAGTTTAGAGATAATTGCATAGATTTAATAAGATTGATAGCTGCTATAGTTGTAATGTTTTCACATTCACTTAGATGGTTTGGTGTAGAAAAACCAGTCTGGGGGTTATTCTTTACGGATGGATCGGTTGGCGTGATTTCGTTTAATGTACTATCGGGTTTTCTTATTTTTGCCAGTTGGGAGAGGTGTAAGAATAGTTTCGGGTCGGTTACTAGCCAGATAAAAAAATATGTATGTAATAGATGTTTTCGAATATATCCGGCATTATTTTTCTCATGCATATTAATTTGTATATTTGACTTTTTAGTGAAAAATGAAGAGTTAATTATCAATGCAAAGACTCCATTGAATATTTTTATGTATTGTGTTGCAGCTATTCATACAGAGCCAATTGAGGGTGGATATAGCAATGGTGTTCTTTGGACACTGTTTAATGAAATTATATTATATTGTGTAATACCTGTATTTTATAATTTGCTAAGAAAATTGAATAAAACACAGTTTATCGTTTTGATTTTGGTATGCTGGGTTTTAAATTGGGCTGATCATTTTATTATTAATATATCACAAACAAAACACATATTTGAAATTTTAGGAGGAGGAGGGATGTTCCCGATTATTATGTATGAGTATTTGATAGGAATATTTGTATATTGTTTTAAAGAGGATATTATTCCCTTTTTAAGAGACAAAAAATTTTTGGCTGTGAGTATTGCAATTTGGTCTGTATGGTATTACATATATAATTATACTGGATTATTTTCTCGGTTTGGAGAGATGCATAACCCAATATTTGGTATAACATTACCTTGGATTGTTTTGGGTATAGCATATAGATTTAAGATAAAACTGAAATTTGATATTTCCTATGGAATATATCTTTTTCATATGCCTGTTGTATGGGTGATGATTGACATAACGAGTCGAAGTAATATATTTTTACCTTTTGTTTGGATGATAGTGATTATGATTGCGGGTTTATCATGTGTATTTATAGAACAGCCATTTATGAGGTTAAAGACGAAACTTATTTCAAATGTCATAAAATGAATAGGCTAGGATATTGGTAACAGAAATAGGATTAGAATAGAATTTTGAAGGATAAAAGTGTTATGGAAGAATTGAATTTTATAATCAGGACAAATTTTGATTGTGACGGAATAACAGAAGAAATAATAAGTGTGCTAAAAGATAGATTTACACTTGGAAAAGCTATTGTATTGGATTGTAATAACGGACAGAGAAACAGATTAAAAGGAGTTGAATATTGGTCGGGAGAATTAATTGGTTCACATGATAGTTTAAAATTGCGTGAACACACACATATATTAGAGCCTGACATATTAGAAAAAATGCTTCCATATAAAAGTATGGCTATGCATATAATGATGCGTGAATGTCATTATGATATTTACGATAGACATTATTTGGAAACGGTTTATTACAGACATCTTAAGTTTTGGTTGTCAGTAGTTGAAGATAATCAAATCAATTGCATTATAAATATGACACCGCCACATCATATTGGTGAATATATTTTATACGCATTAGCGCAGATAAAGAATATACCATATGTTTTTCTTAATCCTCAGATTTCATCAAAAGGTGTTATGTCGGGATTAGGTACATCATGGGATAAGTTGGGATATTCAATTCAGAAGAATTATAATAACAAGAAGAAGTGTGATTGTACGGAGAATGACTTATCTGAATATATGCAAACAGCATATCAATCAGTAAAGAATGCTGTGATAATGCAATCGAACGATGTTGAGAAGTTGTATCATGAAAACAGGAAACAGTTTCTAAAATTTGTATCATTAGGTAATATTTTATTAGATAGGATAAAAATTTATGGCGTAGCAATTAAGGAAGCAGGATTAGAAACAAAAGATATTCATTTAAAAAATGTAGAAAGACGTCTTATGTTGCGAAGAAAAGCAAGAAAAACAGAAAAACATATGGATCATTTAAATGAATATATGAAATATTCGGTGGCACCTGATTTTTCAAAGCCATATGTTTATTATGCGCTACATATGACTCCAGAGGCAAGTACAATGCCACAGGCAGGTGAATTCAAGGAACAGCTATTGAGTATAGAAATCCTTTCCAAACTTGCTGTAGAATTGAATTTTCAAGTGTATGTTAAGGAACATTGGGTACAGGTACATAGGGATTGTGACTACTATAAGACTATAGCAGAATTACCAAATGTATCATTGGTTGATATAAAAACCAATTCAATTGAGTTGATTCAAAATTCTATTGCGGTGTCAACTCAAACAGGAAATGTTATCTTTGAATCACTAATTAAACAAAAACCGGCAATTGTATTTACGAGTGGATATTTGTTTAAAGGTGCACCAAATGTTATTCAGATGCGTTCGTATAAAGAACTTAAAGAAGAAATGAAACAGGTTCTAAATAGCAGTTTTGTGATAAATGAAAATGATGTATTAAGATATTTAAAGGCAATGGATGAAGAAATGGTTTTTTCATATATAGATACTCTTGAAGAAACAAGCAAGGTTTATAACAAAGAGAATACTGCAAAGAGAATAGTTGATTATCTTATTAAATATAACAATATGAAGATTAATAATAAGTTATAATTAATGGAGGGAAATCTAGATGGAAAGATTAGCGATAAAAGGCGGATATCCCGTTCGTGGAGGAAAAATATATTATGGTCGCCAGTGGATTGAGGAAGAGGATATTGCTGCTGTGAACGAAGTACTGCGTAGTGATTTTATTACCTGTGGTCCCAAGGTCGAGGAAATGGAACGTTTATTAGAAACATACACAGGTGCAAAACATGCTGTTGCGGTTTCCAATGGAACTGCGGCTCTTCATTGTGCTTGTATTGCAGCCGGTATTGGACCGGGGGATGAAGTTATTACGACGCCGCTAACATTTGCAGCCTCTGCAAACTGTGCACTTTATTGTGGTGCAAAACCGGTGTTTGCGGATATTAATTCAGAAACATATAATATTGACCCAGAAAGTATTAAGAATCATATTACCGAGAACACGAAGGCAGTAGTTGCAGTAGACTTTACCGGCCAGGCAGTTGAGATTGAGAAAATCAGAAAGATATGTGACGAAAATAATCTTATTTTTATTGAAGATGCAGCCCATTCTATAGCTACTAAGTATAATGGCAGGCGGGTTGGCTCGTTGGCCGATATGACAACGTTTAGTTTTCATCCGGTAAAGACGATTACCGGTGGTGAAGGAGGAGCAATTCTTACCAATGACGATACACTTTATAATAAGCTTGTTCTTGCTCATACACATGGTATTACACATGACGAAAGCCTGATGGAAGGAGCACCACATGAAGGTCCTTGGTACTACGAGGAAGTTTCACTTGGGTATAATTACAGAATTACAGATTTTCAAGCTGCTTTGATTGTAAGTCAGTTAAATAAAATTGAAAAATTTGCAGCAAGAAGAAAAGAAATTGTAAAGAAATATGATGAGGCGTTTTCGAAAATTCCTGAGATTATTGTTCAGAAAGAGATACCGGAATCAGATACATGCAGACATCTTTATATTATCAGACTTGATTTGAAAAAATTAAGTTGTAACAGAAAAGAATTTTTTGATGCTATGAGTGCAGAGAATGTACAGTGTCAGATTCATTATGTGCCGGTTTATTGGTTCCCATATTATCAGCATCTTGGATATGAGAAAGGACTGTGTCCTAATGCAGAAGAAGTATATAAAAGTATTATGAGCATTCCTCTTTATCCGCGTATGACGGATCAAGATGTTAAAGATGTTATTCATGCTGTTGAGAAAGTTGTAACAAATTACAGAATGTAAGGAGTGTTTAGAAAATGGAACTTTGCTTAGGTACTGTCCAGTTTGGAATGGATTATGGTGTTTTTAATACACCTAAAAAAGATGTAGAGTATTGTATACGATGTTTAGATTATGCAACTCAGAATGGGATTAATGCTATTGATACAGCAACCGCATATGGAATTGCTGAAGAAGTAGTAGGTAAATTTCTTGAAAGAAAAACGATAAACAGAGATAAGTTGTGGATTAGCACAAAATTTTTGCCGAATGCTCTTGATGATTACGAAGAGAAAGACTATCGAAGAGTAATTAGAGAAAATCTTGAAAATTCATTACAAACATTACATACGGATTATATTGATACATATTTTTTGCATAGTTCACGATATGCATTTAGACCAGATATCCTTGAAGCATTAAGTGATATTGGGA
This sequence comes from Lachnospiraceae bacterium, assembly GCA_029338675.1. Taxonomy (GTDB): domain Bacteria; phylum Bacillota; class Clostridia; order Lachnospirales; family Lachnospiraceae; genus Coprococcus_C. The sequence continues at coordinate 4,587 of JAQYAV010000081.1, read as the reverse complement.
AAGAAGGACTTGCCAAGAAAGTAGGAGTTTCAGTATATGATCCGGAGGAAGCATTGGCATGTTTTGAAAGTCCATATGTTGAGTATATACAGGCTCCATACAGTATCTTTGATCATAGAATGAAGGAAGCTGGAGTGTTTGATACGTATAAGCAAGGAACATGCAAAGTGGATGTGAGGACTGCCTTTATAAAAGGGCTGATACGACTCTCAATTGATGATGTACCGGATTATCTTGTAAAAGCAAAGCCAATTCTTGCAAAATTAGATGAATATGTAGAAAAGACAGGTTATTCGCGAATTGAACTTGCACTTGGATATATTAAAAGACAAGAAAATATCGAGCACCTTGTATTTGGAATAAGAGATTTGGAACAGCTAAAGATGGATATAAATGCTTTTGAAAAAGATATTTCCGTCGATGTATTTACAGAGATTGATAAGGAATTTGCTAATATTGATACAGATATAGTAGTTCCAAGTTTATGGAAAAAATGATAGGAGGGTTGGAATGAAATATCTAGTCATGATTCAAGCAAGATGTGGTTCTACACGCTTACCCAATAAAGTTCTTGCTGATTTATCAGGGAAACCTGATTTGCAAAGGGTAATTGAAAGAGTGAGACAGAGTAAACTTATAGATGAGGTAATGGTAATCACTTCGATTGAGAAAAATAATCTTCCTCTTATTAAGTTATGTACAGAGCTTGATACACGGGTGTTTGTTGGCTCAGAGAATGATGTTCTTGATCGTTATTATCAGGCTGCAAAATTATTAGAGCCGGAATATGTAATTAGAATCACTGCAGATTGTCCGATGTTTGATTGGCGCTATCTTGATATGGCGATAGAACAGCTGGAAATGGATACAGATTACATTGGTGAAATGACGGAGTCTTTCCCTGATGGATTGGATATCGAAATTATGAAGTATTCTGCATTAGAACAGTCTTGGAAAGAGGCTACTTTGACTTCCGAAAGAGAACATGTGACTCAATACATTAGAAAGCATCCTGAGAAGTACAATATTAAGAACCTTGAATGTCCGATTAAGGGGATTGGGGATAAGAGATGGACTTTAGATGAAGATAAAGATTATGAGATGATTAGTAAGGTATATGAGTATTTTGCTTCGGAAGGGAAAGAATTTTTTGTTACAGAGGATGTCCTTGATTTTTTAAAATACCATCCGGAGATTGAATGTTTAAATTGCAATATTGAGCGTAATGAGGGATTAAAAAAATCGCTTGCTAATGATGGTATTGCAGTGATTAAATAGTATTTGGAGGGCAGAAAATGAGCAAAAGTTTAGAATTATATAACAGAGCAAAAAAAGTAATTCCTGGAGGCACTCAGCTTCTTAGCAAGAGACCTGAGATGTGGTTACCTAATCAGTGGCCTTCTTATTATTCTAGGGCAAAAGGGTGCGAGGTATGGGATTTAGATGGAAACCATTACTATGATTTCTGTATCATGGGAGTTGGTGCGAATGTGCTGGGATATGCTTTTGAAGAAGTAGATAATGCTGCAAAAAACGCCATTGATAATGGAAGTATGTGCACTCTTAATGCACCGGAAGAAGTTTTATTGGCTGAAAAACTGATTCAACTCCATCCATGGGCGGAATCTGTACGATATGCAAAAGCTGGTGGCGAAGCAATGGCAATGGCCTCTCGAATTGCACGGGCACATACCAAGAGAGATATCGTTCTAGTCTGTGGGTATCATGGTTGGCATGATTGGTACTTGTCGGCAAACCTTGTAAAGGGTGATCCTCTTGCTGATGTACATCTTCAGGGGTTGAGTCCTGTAGGTGTTCCACGTGGACTTGCAGGAACGAATCTTATTTTTCATTATAACAATATTAATGAGTTCAAGAGTTTGGTTGAGGAAAACAAAGGAGAGATTGCCGCTGTTATTATGGAGCCAATCAGAAATGATTATCCGATTCCGGGTTATCTTGAGAAAATCAGAAAGATAACGAAAGAAGAAGGAATTGTTCTCATTTTTGATGAAATTACTTCGGGATTTAGACTGTGTGCAGGTGGAGCACATAAAGTTCTTGGTGTAAATCCGGATATGGCTGTTTTTGCAAAGGGGATGACAAATGGATATCCGGTTACTGCAGTAATTGGAATAAAAGAAGTAATGGATGCATCACAGGATACCTTTATCAGTAGCACTTTCTGGACAGAACGTATAGGGTTTGCAGGTGCACTAAAGTCAATAGAGTGTTATGAGAAGTATGATGTTTGTAAGAGGCAGATTGAGGTTGGAACAAAAGTTTCCGAAGGATGGAAGAATCTTGGGGAGAAATATGGACTGAAGATTCATATTAATGGAATTTTACCGTTGATTCATTTTGCATTTCAGTATGATAACCCTCTTGCATACAAGACATATTTTACTCAGGAAATGTTAAAAGAGGGATTTCTTGCCGGTCCTGGTGTATATGCTTCTCTCGCACATACAGACGAAATAATTGATATGTATTTTGAGGCATGTGATAGAACATTTGCCAAAGTGTCCGATATGATTAATAATGGAAAGAATATTGTTGAGTATTTAGATGGTCCTGTGTGCCATGCAGGATTTGAAAGATTGAATTAATTGAAGATTTGACGCGTAAGGGTGTCGGAAAAAGGAGTCTTTATGTTCAGATTATTTGAAAAAATTCAGAATAATGAAGTGTATGTTATTGCTGAAATGAGTGCTAACCATGGCGGTAATCTCGAAAATGCACTTGAAATCGTAAGACAGGTTGCAAAAACAGGGGCCGATTGTCTTAAGATTCAAACATATACAGCAGATAGCATGACAATAAATTGTGATAAAGAATACTTTCAGATTCATGGTGGTTTATGGGACGGCTATAAACTCTATGACTTATATTGTGATGCAGGAACTCCGTATGAGTGGCAGGCACGTATTAAGGAAGAATGCGAAAAAAATGGGTTGGATTTTCTTTCTACACCATTTGATAACACGGCTGTGGATTTCTTGGAAAATATAGGCTGTGAAGCCTATAAGATTGCAAGCTTTGAACTTGTGGATATTCCATTAATTGAATATGCCGCTTCTAAGGGAAAGCCAATGATCATTTCCTGTGGAATGGGAAGTGAAGAAGAGATTAAGGAAGCGATTGAGGCATGTAAGAGAGTCGGAAATGAGCAGATTGTTCTTCTTAAGTGTTGTAGTGAATATCCTGCAAATTGGGAGGATATGCATATTGCAAATATTCCGGATATGAAGGAAAAATATGGTATACCTGTCGGTTTGTCGGATCATAGTGCTGGAAGTATCGCTACAGTTGTTGGAGTATCCATTGGTGCTTGTGTAATCGAAAAACATGTAAAACTTGATGGAATTCAGAGTGCTGATAGTGAGTTTAGTATGAATATGGATGAATTTGCAAAATTGGTTCTGGATGTGAGAACTGCAAAAAAGATTGTTGGAGATGTTTATTATGGTCCGACAAAAGGGGAAATAGCTAATACTCAGTTTCGAAGAAGTTTATTTGTAGTTAAGGATATAAAAAAAGGGGAAACAGTATCTTCAGAAAATGTAAGAAGCATTAGACCTTCGCATGGACTGAAACCAGTTCATTTTGCTCAAATTGATGGAAAAACTGCTTCAAAAGATTTTGAATTTGGAGAACCGATAACAGAGGATGATTTAGATGGATTCAATTAAATATGATGATTTTTTATTGAGAGAAGTAAAACCGGAAGATAAAGATATACTTTATCATTGGGCAAATGATTCTCAGACAAGGCAAAATTCTTTTTCAAGTCGGGAAATAACCTATGAAGAACATGAAAGATGGTTTCAAAAAACATTGAATAGTAAGAAGAGAATCCAAATGATAATGGAAAAAAATGGTGTTCCGGTAGGACAAATCAGAATTGATATTGATGGCAAAGTGGGAGAAATAGGATATGCCATAGCACCTGAATATCGTGGAAGGGGGTATGGTGCTATTATTTGTAAATTGATGGTAGAGTATGCAAGGAATAATTTGAGAATTTGCAAATTAATAGCACGGGTCAAGAATAATAATATTGCATCCAAGCGATGTTTTATAAAGAATGGTTTTGATAATGTGTATGAACAGTTCGAATTAGACATATGAGCGAATATTTTTGTAGATAAACGCAACTATTTAATCATGGAACAATTGTCTGTTGATTTGTAGAAATTGTTTGAATTGGAGTATTGGGAATGATTTCACGTGATAAGGTTGACAAAATATATATACGAGCAGATGCAAACACAGAAATAGGTACGGGTCATATCATGCGGTGTTTATCAATTGCCGAAAAATTAGCAGAGCTTAATGCAGAAGTTATATTTATTGTTGCAGATGAATGCTCGTTACGATTTGTAGAAGACAAAGGTTATGAAGTTCTATGTCTAAATTCAATGTGGAATGATTTTGAATCGGAATTGCCTATTATTAGAAAACTGATAATAGAAAAAGAGATAAAAAAGATTTTGATTGATGATTATTTTGTGACCGAAAAGTATTTATTTGAATTAAGTAAGATAACGGAGACTATTTACATAGATGATGTTGACGCATTTATTT
>JAQYAV010000080.1 GCA_029338675.1 Lachnospiraceae bacterium | reverse complement strand
ATTTACTTCACGCATCCGTACAGCTCATGGGAACGCCCTCAGAACGAACGCCATAATGGCCTGTTTCGGGATTTCATCCCCAAAGGCACATCGATGGAACCGTTCTGCAATGAGGACATTCTGAACATGGCAGATGCACTTAACCAGCGTCCATGGCGTATTCTTGGTTATCATACGCCAATGGAATTATTCGAAGCATTCCTCGATGAAGTCTATACTATTGATAATTTTTCTTGATTATATTTCTGTTCAATTTCAACTTGCAATTTACCATAAACTTTCAAATGGCTTTTTTACATAAAATGCACCTTTATATCTCCTTTGTCTTTTGTTATCGACAAAGTCTTTTACATCAATTACCCTTATTAGCAATTCTTGCCTAGCAATATATGTCAATAGCCCCGTACCAAAAAACAATCGTTCTCTTTCTCAACTCTTCAAAACTATAATTGGAAAACAATCCTAACACTGCTTGATGGCCATCTTCTTTTATGTAACAATGCTCACTAAATCGAACAAATCTCATTATCTATCACCTTATTGCAATATCATTTAATATTTAACCACTTCATTAAGCAGTTATTTTACAATCCATAACTTCTGCAACAAATTTTAATACATAATCGTAAGAACGCTCATTCCATGGACCATTTTTTTCTAATAATTCCCTATACTTGTGATTATTAAAATCTTCAATTCCACATATCTGTAGAAACTCCTTGAATTTTTTATAATTTTCTTTATATGTTCTATTAAAACTCGAATAATCTGTTTCTAAATACAAATCATATATATCATCTTCCCTATCATACCTAAAACATGTTGTTGGAATATTGAAATATTTTGCAATTTCTTCTGTTCTTCTATCTGAATAGTTTAATAACGCAGGCGTTCCTGATATTATTGCAGCAATATTCCCATGTATTCGTCTTCCAAAAGAAAAGCTATATTTTGAGCATTCTTTTTTCCAAAGAGGAAGATCAAAGAAGTGTTTAACATTTCCTTTAGCAAATTCCACAAGAGCAGTCTCAGTATACCTATCAATTAACTTTTCTTTTGTCAACTCGCTCTTATCTATTTTATCTATAGCATAAATCAAGTCTCCAAATTCATGTTGATCAATATACATATGTTTATATTTTTTAGCATTTATCCTTAAAAAAGGACGCTCCATATCAAACAACCTGCCGTTTACTAAATAGGAAAAATCCTTCCTATCCACTTTATAATTACTGATTTCAAACTCGGGCCCATTTACGTATAATGACGGACACCCTATAACCACAGCGGTATTTTGGGGATATATAATGTCAAGTAGTTCTTTTGTATAATAACCTCTTACCCCCAATTCACCTCCTGATTTGTATATTGCATTAACAAATTGATATACAGGATAGTGTATCTTTTTTGCTAATTCTTTCATACTCTCATCAATTCCAGCTTGAATTCCAACGCCTACTACATATATAGGCATATTATACGCTTTAAACTCTTCTGTCTGTTTTACCATCAATTCATAATTATGTACTGAAAATAAATTTGCCTCCATGTCGATACATACATCATATAATCCATTTATTTCATCTGGTGTTCTTCCATTTGTATATTCATATTTTATATCACTTTGAGTTAAATAATTGTTAATTGCATCAAAAAACATCAATGTTCCTGTATTATGTGTCAAAAAATCTTTTTTTAGGTTTTGAAAGTTATTTCCTGTTGGTTTTCTAGTTTGCATTACTGGAAAATTTTCATTTCCATATATTACATATTTTTTCATAAATATTTCTCTGTTCCCTTCATGACACGATAGTTACCAGCCAAAGGAATCTAACCCCATGTGGTTTGCAAATGCATGTAATAATCGCCTTTAACCTTAAACATATAAAACTTCTAAATAGGTTCGTACAGATTATTCACATATTTAAAACATCACATTAACTTCAAAATGATATAGTCAAGATAAAAATTTAAACCAATCCCTTGCCTATAGTAACTAATAAATATCCTTGCATTAATTTATCCAAATCATAGCCATCGTCAATAAGTTCCCTAAATACTCTTTTTAAAATATGATCACTCGGTAAAAATTTTGTACTCCATTCACCACCTATAGATTACTCTTTTATTTCAGTAAAACCAGCTTTCCAAAACTCTTGATTTAAACTATTTTGGGGAGTTTCCAAACCATATTCCCATGTTCCAGACCTTTCCATTATCGCTTTACCAATCATATATGGCAAAGATACAGAATTTGGAATCATCGAAATCATATTTTTCCCGTATCTTCCCCAATTTCTAAGCAACTTTATTTGTATTTTCGTATCAAAATGTTCTAGCAAGCCACACTGAAATATATAATCGAACTCACCATTTTTAAACGGTAGCTCCATGGTTGCATCATGACAACATATATCTATTTTTATATCTAGTTTTTCAGCTGCTTTTTTTACTAGATTTATTGATTCTCTTGTATAATCCAATGCAACAACATTTCTACCATTCTTTGCCAGCCACAAACTGCTAACACCACTTCCACAACCGATTTCAAGGCATCTTGATTTCTCTAAAATAATTTTTATTAATTCACTAGCCCATGGTTGAACATTACCATTGCTTATTGCGCTTACAACACTATTAATTTGTTTTATGTTATAATGTGCCGCCCATTCACTGTTTGTTAAAGGTTTTTGATATTTATCTACTTCTAAATTCCTCTTTTTCCTATAAAAATATGGACATAAAAATACTTAGCCTTTTCTCTTTTATTTCTATTCAAAATGATTATATTCCAAAGGTTTCAACAATTGTACTGCTGGCTCAACAACTATTGGATTATCACTTGTAATCAGACGCGAACAGTATCTACACGCCTCTGGTGCTGTACAACGTTCAAAATACTTTTTAAATTCATTCTTTTCATTATTATTTTTAAACATATCATAATAATTGTCAGGATTCGATGGCACCGCTTTCAAAATACAAGCATTTGCTATGTATTCACACACATAAAATCTATCTTCAATAATCACCGGACAAGTTCTTCCAGGACACTTTTCATACAATCTATTTCTTTGTTCTTCAGGTATATCGACATATTGTATATCACTGTGAGCTATCCATTTTTTAAAATCATTCACATAATAGTCAAATCCTAAGTAATCTATCAAACCTATAAACTCTTTAATCTTTTGACAATCAATATGATAATCACTCAAATAAAATTTTACTCTTTTATTATCCCAGTCAGACATTTTTTCAACGAAAGGCAGCACAGTCGCATTAGTAAAAAAAACAATATTTCTTATATTATCAATATTAAGAGCCTTACTACATATATCGTATACGTCCGGATTAACAAAAGGCTCCCCCCCTAGTATTCGCAATTCGCCAATAGCATCAACATTATTCCCCAAAAAATCTAATGCATAAAACATTTTACATAGATCGTAGTTTTTAGGATGTTCATAATATTGCATAAGTGACAAACAGTCTCTACACTTAAGTGAACATCGTGACGTTATAGAGAAATCCAAATAATTAATATAAACACCTTCACTATCATTTCGAGCCATTTCATTTATTCTTTTTATATTGTTAAAACTCCACTCACCAAAATTTATTTTCATTTATTTTCTCCAACTACGCACTCGATTAAAAATTCAAGATTTGCGATATCGTTTTCTAACATAACATCTTCATTAAATATATTATTTTTAATAATATCGCTTACTATTTGTTTCTTGATTTCAATTTTAAATGTTTTATATATATTTTTTTCGTTAATAGCGTACAATTCATTTTTAGCTCTATCAAAGTAGTATATCCACCTATTACAACAATACCAAAGGCCATGCATGCCATCATATGACAACGGTGATTTTTTCACTTCACTACATTCTATTTTTTCTTGTTTACTTTCAATAAAGTATTTACTTTTCTCTGGATCCCCTACACTATCTAAAATCAAAGTATTATTAATTAAATTCAATATTGCATGTGAAAAACTTTTTACTTTTATAGACTCTTGGAGAAAAAAGTTTTTATCATATCGAAAAATTAAACCAGTCTTTGGATTACATAAAAACATATTTTCTTTTGAAGAACATCCCGTAGTTAAGAATTCATCATTATTTTGAATATATTGTCTTGTAATATTAAAATTATTATCAAGCAATATTACTTCATCAGAATAATCTTTTACTAAACATACTATTTTACTATTGAAAACAAATGAATCTATTATGATTGGAATTTTTTTAGAGATAACATGCTTCCATGGAATTTTTCGTTTTACGCAACCTTTTTTTAAATCAATAATCAAGAAAAAATCTTCATACATGGGAACGCAATACAAATCCCCCCCCAATACAAACGATTTCCCAAATCGTCCATTGGCATTATTTCCCTCTTCTATAACTATAACTGTTTTTTCCTCAATATTATAAGATATGAGCTTTGAGCCCCAACAAGGAACTAAATACACATTCTTTTCATATTTAAAAATTCCAATAAATTGAGACGCTCTTCCTATAATTGCGTATGGGTAAAGATCATATATTTCAAGCGATTCCGTCGATAAATCGTAGCTAAACAAACAATTTAACTTTGCATGTACTCCCCATACAATATTATCTTCCACACAAAATGCTGAAGGGGATATATCAAACATATCACTTTTCATAACATACTATCCTCTCCGATTTTCACAACACTTACCAACCAACTTTTTACTAACGTAAAACTATGTTTTATTTCCAATTTTCCATATAAAAAATAATAATTAATCATAACGATATCTATTCCCAAATCGCCATAATCTTTATATACTCCTGTGATTTATCCCTCATAATCATCATACCGTTTTCCAAATCATCAAGACTATATTTATGTGTTATTAGTTTATCGATGAGAAACCCTTTATCCGACAAGAGTGAAACTGCATAATGCCAGTCATCATCTTTTTCTCCCGTAAATGACGAATTCCAGGAGCCTGTAACTACCAATTGATTGCGCAATATCTTCCAATACAGATTTCTCTCCAGCGTCACATCAGATGCTGGATTTCCAACCATTACTATGTGTCCTCCCGGAGCTGCATTATCTATTGCCCAATCTATAGTTTCGTTTTTCCCGACACACTCAAAGAAAACATCCACACCATTTTCTGCTTTGCTGGCAAGCCAGTTTTTTACATCTGTATGACGAACATCGCAAAAACAGTCCTCTTTTAAGCCTAATAATACTGCTTTTTCTTTTTGAAAATCTTTATTTCCAATAAGGAAGATATTTTTATATCCCTGTTTAAGCAAAACCATAGATATTAACATACCTATGGTTCCTAATCCGCATACTGCAATATTAGAATTCTTTTTATCGCTATTCAGCACACCACTTCGTCTTGCAGCATGCACTGCCACTGACAAAGGCTCCAGCATAGCTGCAGCTTTATAGGAAACACTTTCCGGAAGCTCAATCAAATTTTTAGCAGGCACAGCTACATATTCAGCAAAAGCTCCGGCCTGCCTTGATCCAACATAACTATACTGACGGCAAAGCTCATACATGCCCTGCTGGCAAGGTCCGCACTTTCCGCAAGGAATCAGTGGAAACACGCCTACACGCTTATTAAGCCAGGCAGTATCCACATATTCTCCAAGCTCAACAACCTGCCCAGAAAATTCATGCCCAGGAATAAGCGGATAATGGTATGTGCCAGTTTTATAGATTCTTGGAATATCCGATCCGCAAATACCCGCAGCCTTTACTGCCACCAAAACCTCACCCTTTCCGGGCTGAGGTTTATTTATTTCCTTCAAATGAAAATCATTTATTGCATCCAGAACCCATGCCTTCATAGCATTTTCTCAAACCTTTCCAAGTCTGCTAATGTAGTAATCTTAAAATTCCGCTCCTCGCCGGGCACTATCCCTATGTCCATACCAGCCATTATTGCAGGCTCAGCCGCCCCATTAATCTGCATTATCTTATCAGGAAGAAGCGATTCATTTGCTGCCAGGTATTTATCCAGCCTGTATATTTCAGGTGCCTGCCCAGCAAACAGCTCACTGCGATTCAATAGACCGGTAACGGTTTTCCCGTCCTTACTATGATAAATAGTATCCTTCATAGGCAAGCATGGCAGCACTCCATCCTTGCCTTCTGCCGCTGAAAAATATGAATCTATCATATCAGCTGTCAGATATGGCCTAGCTGCGTCGTGCACCATTACCATAGAATCACCATCAGCATATTTCCTGATATCTCTCAAGCCGTTATAGACAGAAAGCTGTCTATTATCACCTGGCATTGAAAATCCTTTTAGCTTTGCTTGAAAGCCTGCTGCTTCAACCAAAGAAATAACCAAAGATTTCCATTCCTCATCTGCCACAATCTGAATTGCATCCACTGAACTGCTTTCAGCCATACCATCCAGGCAATATGCAATTAGCGGCCTGCCAGCCACCTCATAATACTGCTTTGGCACATTAAGGCCCATACGGGAGCCTACACCGCCAGCCAGCAACAGAACAACATGCATCAGAACTTAAGCTCCCTTATCCCCTTCAAGATATCTCCATATGGCTTTTTCTTGCCAAAAAGAAGTGTCGTGCCCAGCACAAAGCCATCTACACCCTGTGGAGCAAATTCGATAATCTTATCCGCCCCGCAGGCACCATCCCAATAAACCTCGAAATCAAGCTCCTCTTTCAAATCTACCAGCTTTTTTACCTTCTTGCCCACATAAGGCAGATACATTTGCCCTGCATTACCTGGGTTTACCGACATAACCAGTACCCGCTTAACAATAACCAGCATCTCCATGACCGTCTCTATGCTGGTACCAGGATTAATTGCTATTGCTGGAATCATTCCTGCATCAATAATTTTCTGGAGGGTAGTAGATGGATGATACTCAGCCTCAGGATGAATATATACCACGTCACCTTTGCGGAGATTCTTGAGGAACAAATCAATATTATGATAAGGGTGCTCCACCATCAGATGCACATCCAGAGGCTTTTTAGTAGCACTGGCTATATATGCCATATCATTCAAGGACATGGCAAAATTTGGTACAAACCGGCCATCCATTATATCTATATGAAAAGAATCTATACCGCCTTCGTCCAGCAGCTTGACCTCTCTAGCCAAATGACCATAATTAGCACACATCATAGACGCTGTTATTTTAAAGCTCATACTACCACCACCATCTTCAATCCAAAATAAAAACCACAAACAGACCCGAAAAGTAATCCGAGTCTATTTGTGGTTATATTTATTTTCCAGTTTTTCCTTAGCACCTAAAAAGACAATATACATTTATGCACCATTCCTTTGATTGCATAACAGGACAACTACCATTATTTATATATCGTCATTTTTTATTAACTGATTAAGTTACAGTTATATCATTAATCAAATTTATGACATTTACATTTTCCAACATAACAGGTTTTTTCATTTCTTGGAACAATCTGGTTACACTACTGCCATCACCATAGTAAGCATCACTCAATACTATTGCTCTGTGCAAATCAGCAGTATCATCATATATTCCCCAGTCTTCATCCTTGTATTTATTAACTATATAAGCATACCTCTGAGATAATTCTGGCATCATTGCATTTAATGTTGGCATAATAAGCGGATGCGGTCTCCAAAGCAGTATAACTGACTCAGTTTTCGATTTAAAAAATTCTAAAGTATTTTCAATCTTATCTAGCAATTTATTACCAGATTTCAGCATTTCTGCCAATCCAGTTCCATATAGAATCACCTTTTTAAGTTCACCGCTAGACTTAATTATTTTATTCTGCCACTCGTAGGGTATCTTATATTTTTCTCTAGTATCACTGTGAATCTTCTTTAGTTTCGGAGAGCCCCATCCAACAATCTTGCTCTCCCAATATTCTTTTGTGGTTTCTCCATGTTCTTCAACCAGTGCTTGGATATATAGGTCCTTTATTTTTTTTGATTGAAGAATTATCAAATGTGCATAAACTAAAGCTGGTGTTATTGCAAAATGTCGTATAGCCTCTACAGAAGCCCTATTTTCGTCTAGGACAAAATATGGTATATATACAAGCTTATCCGTATAAGACACAAGCTTGTCACTATAAAAATCCGGGTGTACTGAAGTAACAACATTACATCCATCATATGGATTATGTATAAATATTTCATCTGGATGTAGTTCCATTAAATTCACAGCCCTATAATCCTGTATAGGAACATTTTCAGGAAATTCATCACCTTCCCAATGCCATTCCCTCACTGTCCCATCCTGATTCCTATCAAAATAGGGTATCGGCATAACTACAGCATCACAATCTGCGCTCTGTGTCACTTTTTCCCATACACCCTCTAAACTATCCCACATAGAAGCTTTATATGGCAAGAACATTATAAGTTTTCTATCATCAGGCAAAGCCTCCTCACTCTTCAACTGCAGCTGATCAAGCAGCTTTTGTAACAGTTCAACATAAACAGTTAACGAAACGCCTTTCAAGTAGGCTGCTTTTATCTCTTCAACTTTAATAGCTAAGGCTTCCAGATCATTTATCAAGCTCACACCACAATCACCGTAAGCAACTAACAGTTCCGCAGCTTTGACAATATTCGTGTTAAAGTCATCGTAAAACAGTTTAATATCTGTCTCTTCTTTTTTTAAGCAACTGCATGCCAAGTATAGTTTTTCTGTCAAGTTAAGTATTTTTGCTTTATTTCTTCTTTGCATGATGTATACTCCATTAATTCAAAAATATCTGTCCCGCAAAAATAATATACCACTAACAGGCCTGTTCTAATAAAAACAAGCCTGTTAGTGGTATATTAAGCACCTCAATAAACTTGGCATTGATGCATCATTCCTTTGATTGCACAACGGGACAACTACCATTATTTATATATCGAAAGGATTTGCAGTAGCATTAAGGCCGTTATGTCAGTATTAGTGCCACCTAATTTTGCATCTAGAAACCAAAAGACATTTTTCTATTTTAACTAACCGGCATTAATCCTATCAAAGCTGTATAAATATCAACAATACTAATCCTCCGCTTTAATCTGCTGTG
>JAQYAV010000079.1 GCA_029338675.1 Lachnospiraceae bacterium | reverse complement strand
TTCATCGTAAATAAATTCAAAATCAACTAATTCTTTTATTTGACGAAGAAGATTATCCTTTGGAATTATTAATTCGTATATATCCATGTACGGACTCAGTATTAATTTCTGCTGTTGTTCAACCATAAAAACACCACCTATATTTGATATTTATATTTTACCAAATATAGATGGTGTTTTCTACTTTTTCAGTGCCCTCAGATTGAGGGGCAGGGGAGTTGAAGTGTCGAAGACACTTTTTTATTGGTGGCTGATTAGTACAAATTGCTAGGATCTATACAGTCTCAAAGTTTATATTATTAATTTTAAGCTAAGAAATCAAAAAATCATTACAATCAAGTTTTAAGCAGTAACAAATTTTGAGGAATGTGCTTAATTTCATGTCATTGCCATGTTCTATCTTGTTTAGCCCTCTCGAGGTTATGTTGATCAACTCGGCCAACGTTTCCTGTGAGTAACCCATTTTTTGTCTAGCGTTTCGAATAATATCCCCCCTTTTAATATTTATCTCATTGTATGAAGATAAAACACTATTAATTGAATAAATCTCATTTGCTGTTAGCTTCTTCGTCAAATTATCGCATCAGGATCCTTCTCCTTAATAATTTTTTGGTACCATATAGTATAACGAAATGAAAATACTGAAAATAAGTTTTTTTAACAAAAAAAATAAAAATTTTATAAATCGGAACTAGAGTTCAGGGTTATTCTTCATCAAAGGAGTTATCATCTATACATCAGCTGATACAAAACAAGCAAAAAGGAGGATAGATTTACTTTATGGCAACATTAATTGGACTATATGGTGAGCCTGCGACAGGCAAATCAATCTCACTCAAAAATTTAAATGAAGAGAGTGTATTTTATGTTGATGCAGACGGCAAAGGCTTAAACTATAAAGGTTGGCGTGAAAGATATAGCAAAGAGAAAAACAACTATCTTCGCACTAGTGAACCAGAGAAGGCGATTAAATGTCTTGAAGTCGTTGGCAGAAATGAAAAATACGCACATATTAAATATTTTATTGTAGACACGGTCAATAATCTTATGACAAGTGAAGAAATGCGAAGATCACAAGAACGAGGTTATGATAAATGGACTGATTTAGCTAGTTCCATTTGGCGCTTAGTAGAATTACCTTCAGAGCTTAGGGATGATTTAATTGTTATACTAGTATTCCACTCCCAGGTCGAAAAAACTGAAGATGGCTATGAGCATATAAAGATAAAAACAAATGGCAGAAAAACGGAAAAAAACAATATTGATTCTCGTTTTAATATCCTTTTAAGGTCAGTCAAAATGGATGGACAATATATGCTAGAAACAACAGCTCATAATAGTACTTCAAGAACACCGTTAGGAGCATTTGAGGAAGAATATATTCCAAATGATATTATGATAGTTTTAGATGTTTTAAAAGATTATTAGGAGGAAGAAGAATGGAAATGATAAAAGGTTATAATGAGGCAGAGATTATAAATGACGGATCTTCAAGTATCTTGCCAAAAGGGGCATATCAAATGATTATATTAGGAGTACATATGCAAAATAGTAAATCTGGAAATGGTAAATACATTGAATTTGATCTTGATGTAGCTGAAGGTGAATATAAAGGTTTTTTTGATAAGTTATATTCTGAAGCGGAAGAAAATAAAGTTTGGAGATGTAGATATTATGTGAATATCCCTCTAGGGGATGGTAGTGATAAGGATGCTTTTAAATTAAGAATGTTTAAAACATTTATTAATAACGTGGAAGATTCAAATTCAGGATACACCTGGAACTGGAATGAAGACAGCCTCACCGGGAAATTAGTGGGCGGTCTTGTGGTGAATCAGGAGTTCGTATCAAGGAATGGTGAAGTCAGAAGTGGAACTGTGTTGGCAAAGACTTGTCCTATTCAAGATGTTATTGATGGTACATATAGAATGCCGAAGGATAAAAAGTTGCCATCCTTTAAAAATCAATTTAAACCTGTAGAAGATATGGAGCTTCCATTTGATTAATGCCTATGACTGGATATCAGATAAAAAAAGCATTGGAGTCGTTCCGTATAATCGTTGATACACGAGAGCAGGCAACAAATAAATTAGAGGCAAGATTAAAGGATTTTGGCTGTCCTTATGAAAGAGCCACGCTTGATTATGGTGATTATACCTTTAATGTAACTTTGGCGGATGGTGTTCTTTGTGACACCTCCGTGAAGGTTGCGCCTAAGGTAGCAATAGAAAGAAAAATGGATATAGATGAATTAGCTCTTTGTCTAACTCACGAACGTGTAAGATTTTTGAAAGAATTGGAGCGTGCAAAGGATAAAAATGCAAAAATGTATTTATTGATAGAAAATGGTTCATGGGATGATATTATTAACGGAAATTATAAATCATGGATTAACAGTAGAACTTTTTTAAGTAACATTTGTTTCCTTCAGGCTCATTATGATTTAAATATTGTATTTTGTAAGGATTATAATGCCGGAATAGTAATAAAGACGATTTTGTATCAAGAGGCAAGGGAATATATAAAATTGAAAGGAAGTAACAATGAAAAAAGCAATTCTATTGACACCAGAGTTTCTAAAATCAAAACTTTGGACAGATGAAAAATATTCGCGACCTCAAGCTTTTATAGAACTTGTCAATATGGCAAATGAGAAAACAACTACCAAGCCATACAATTTTAAGCTAAAAACATTTAGAAGAGGATGTGTTTATAAGAGCAATTCTGCTTTAGCTGGAATATTTAAATGGAGTAACACCAAGGTGAACACATATATTAACGAATTAGCTGAAAGAGGATTAATAAGAGTTGTTGGACGAGGAATTAGTCGAGAAATAGAGATATTAAATTATTCGGAGTTTATAAATGAAGATTCTGTAAAAAAAGAATATTTTAGGATTCCTGATAAAATCTCTGATGATAGTAATGGAAATGAGGATTGGTTTAATGAATTGTAAGTATAGGAGGAGAAAAAATGGCAGAGTATGAGTTTAGCCCGTTTGACGCTCGAAGGTTTGCTGATTTTTTGAAAATTCCTGTAAAAGAAAGAAATAATGAATTAATCTTTCGTAAGTGTCCTTATTGTGGTGAGACAAGTAACGATAAATTTAAGTTTAGCATTAATCTTTCGAGAGGCGTATTTCACTGTTTTCGTGCAAAATGCGGGGTTAAAGGTAATATGTTAACGTTGGCGAAGGATTTTAATTTTGATCTTGGTGTTTTTTCTGATAGTCGAAATAAAGCTATTCAGCAATATAGAAATATTGACAGCGGAGTGAAACCAATATCAAAGCAGCCAGCTATTGACTATATGAAAGGTAGAGGCATTTCTGAGGAAATTACTAGAAAATATAACATTACTATACAAAATGAGAATCCAGACGCTTTAGTATTTCCGTTTTATGACGATAATAATAAATTACAATTTATAAAGTATAGACTAATGCATTATGATAAGAATATTAATAGTTATAAGGAATGGAGTGAAAAAGGCTGCAAATCGATTTTATTTGGAATGAATCATTGTAATAGTGATATACCAACTCTTGTGTTAACTGAGGGACAGATCGATTCTCTATCACTTGCAGAAGCAGGAGTTAATAATCCTGTTTCTGTAGGTACTGGAGCAGGAGGCTTTACTTGGGTTTCTAATTGTTATGAATTTTTAGGTAAGTATAAAACAATAATAGTTTTTGGTGATAACGAGGATGGGCATATAACACTTGTTGATGAATTGTCGAGAAGATATGATGGACAAATAAAACAGATTAGACAAGAAGATTATTTAGGGTGTAAAGATGCAAATGAAATATTAGTAAAGTACGGAAAAGAAGCATTAAGAAAGGCAGTTGCTAATGCAGAACCTATAAAGCATCCTAACATTCTTTCTCTTTCAGATGTAAAAAGAGTAGATATGAATAAGCTAGAACATATTTTTACAGGAATTACTTCCTTGGATTGGCTTATTGGTGGATTATATTTGGGACAGCTTATTGTTCTCACTGGTGAAAGAGGTCATGGCAAATCTACTTTAGCGTCTTTGTTTATATCGAGAGCTGTTGAACAAGGATATAATGTATTTGCTTATTCAGGCGAATTACTAAATTGGTATTTTAAGGGATGGATAGAATCTCAAATGGCAGGAAAACACATAAATAAAATTAAAAGCGAAAATGGTAAGATTACATATTCGGTTGATGCGAATTGTATTCCGTATATTGAAAAGTGGTATCAAGATAAAATCTATATTTATGACAAACATATAGTAAAGAATGATGAAGAGGTACCTACAATATTAGAGACAATAGAAACTGCAATAAAACAATATGATTGCAAGTTAGTTGTAGTTGATAATCTTATGACTGCAATGGTGGACGATATATCATCTGATCAATATAGGCAGCAAACAAATTTTGTTAATAATTTAGTTAATCTTGCAAAGAGATATAATGTAATAGTATTGCTAGTTGCACATCCTAGAAAGCAACAAGGCACACTTTTTCAAAATGATGATATAGCAGGAAGTGCAAATATTACCAATTTAGCAGATGTAGTATTAAGATATAATAAGGCTGATGATCCAAGTGATAGAATGGAGAACGAGCGAATATTAACGGTATTAAAGAATCGACTAACTGGCAAGTTATGTACCAATGGAATAAAATTGTATTTTGATGAAGGATCTAAACGCATATCCGACACAAAAGAGTCATTTGGCTGGGAATTAGGCTGGGAAAAAGAGTTTACTGAAAATAGAAAGGTTGTGGATTACGGGGATTTGCCATTTTACTAAAGGAGAGGAGCTTATGAATGATAATGGATGTAAAAATCTTGCTAATGCTATAATATATCAAGCTTATAGGGATTTAAAACACTCTGCATTATTATACAAATGTAAAAGAAAT
The DNA here is from genome assembly GCA_029338675.1 of Lachnospiraceae bacterium. Taxonomy (GTDB): domain Bacteria; phylum Bacillota; class Clostridia; order Lachnospirales; family Lachnospiraceae; genus Coprococcus_C. The sequence continues at coordinate 1,840 of JAQYAV010000079.1, read as the reverse complement.
ACAATTTATTCAGATAAATTTATGCGTGAAACATTAGATTTTTTTTATTCACAGTTTTTTAACCAGTTAACAGATATAGATTCAAATAGAATAATTAGGAGGGTATTAGATGAAGTCAGCAAAACACAAAATGTGTGATTTTTATGATGCTAACGAATTCCTTAGCCAAGCAATTCATATTGACGATAAAATAGATATTATTTCTAAGACACTTTCAGATATTTATGCGAATTGTGATTTAATGAAATCAAGGATGTATGGGTTTGAAAAAGTTCAAACATCCTTAAATAAATCTAATTTTGAGAACGCAATCATTAAATTAACTGAGCAAAAAGAGAGATTAACAGAAGAGCTTAAGAAATTAGTTGATTTAAAAGTTCAGATAATACAAACCATTGAGAATGTTCAAGATGGAGAAGCAAGGCGTTTTTTAAGGTGGATATATTTGCAGGGTGAAACTGTTAGATCGTATGGAGAAATATTTGGTTATTCAGAAAAAACAGCATCAAGGAGAAAATTGGATGCTTTGAGTAAGGTTGTTATACCAAAAGACAAGATAACTTTATAATTAATTATGTTATAGTAGGGCTCATATTCGTATGAGTCCTTTTTTTTAGTTATAAGTTTATTTTAATTGTTTAAAGGTGAAAATAAACATAAGCTAAAAACTGAGAAGTAATTTTAGGTGCGTTTATTGACTTTAATTATTAAAGATAATAGAATAAACAAATAAATTGAAATTAGAAGTTATAGTTGGTGATCTTTTTTTGTTTTTTTACAGGATTAAACTATGTTTATTTCAATTTAAAATGCAGCAAAGAAAGGTGGTAGAACAAAATGAAAGTAAATCATAAAAGGAAGGTAGTAATAGTATTAGTGTTTGTTATGCTAGTTGGATTGCTTCCTATTAATAAAGTATATGCTGCTAGTAATAAGGTTGGATTAAGTGGCATAGCCCATATTCAAACCTATGGAAACAAAAATGGTAGAATTACTTACGAGAATTGTAATGATACCTTGGTGCTTGGAACAAGAGGCCTATCAAAAAGAATTGAGAATGTCAGTATTAATTTCAAGAATAATACTGGATATCCAGGAAGTATTGAATATCAGGTGCATGTCCAAAACATTGGATGGATGCCTTGGGTAAAAAACGGACAAAGTGCAGGAACAACAGGACAGTCTAAGAGACTTGAAGCTATAAGAATTAGGTTGACTGGTGAACTTGCTAAGCATTATGATGTAAGATATGCTACACATATTCAGAAATATGGTGACTCACAAGGCTGGGTATATAATGGCGCATTAGCAGGAACAACAGGTGAATCGAAAAGACTTGAGGAATTAAAAATACAGATTATTCCTAAGAGAGCTTTCAACGAAGAACCTTCTGTATCTTATCGCGTTCATAGACAGACTTATGGATGGGAAAATGTATGGGCTAGAGACGGCAGAGTTTCTGGAACAACAGGACAGTCTAAGAGACTTGAAGCTATTGAAATAAGAGTAAGTGATAATATTTATGGTGGTGGAATCCAGTATAATACCCATATTCAGTCAATAGGTTGGCAGGGATATCGTGCTGACGGTGATATGTCTGGTACGCAGGGACAGTCTAAAAGACTTGAAGCTATTCAGATTAAGTTAACTGGAAATATTGCAAATTACTATGATGTATATTACAGAGTTCATTCGCAGAATATCGGTTGGATGGGCTGGGCTAAAAATGGTGAAAAAGCGGGAACAGCAGGATATAGTTACAGACTTGAAGCTATTCAGATTAAGTTAGTGAAGAAATCAAGCTCTGCTCCTTCAAACGATGGAAATACTTCGGATAAAT
>JAQYAV010000078.1 GCA_029338675.1 Lachnospiraceae bacterium | reverse complement strand
AATATTATCTGATGCAGCTGTTACACTACTTAATAATCCTGAACTTATTACTAAAGCTAAAGCAGAATTTAAAGAACGTCTTAATGGATATACATATGAATGCCTAATTCCTAAAGATGTTAAACCACATGTATCTAAAGCTGACTAAAGAGGACCATTGGTCCTCTTTATTATTATATGGATGAATTAATTTATTATTATCTGAATACTGAAATGATGGCTTTGAATAATGCTGGGAATGCAGAATAGTCAAAGTCATTAGACCAACGAGCAAAGTCAGCTACTGTAGTACTTAATGCACCTACTGTTAACATCTGACCAAATGATAGCATTAGGCCTGCAACAACGCCTGCGATTACAGCGCCTCTCCAACCACCTCTAGAGTTACCAAATACACCAGCAGGACCTCCACCAAAGAATGTTGTGATTACTGGAGGAGTTAAAGCATAAATACCTGTCACACCAAAGATAATTGTACAAACTATAACTGTACCTAAACAGCTCAGGAAACCTACCATAACAGCTGTTGGAGCGAAATTGAAAACGATTGGACAGTCTAGAGCTGGAATTGCATTAGGGACAATCTTTTCAGAGATACCCTTGAATGCTTCTGTGATTTCAGCAACCATCATTGATACACCTGCTAATACGATAGTAATACCAACACCAAAATCAACACCTGAACAGATAGCCCATAGAATTGCTGGCTGACCACCACTTAATTCTGCTTCAACATAACCTGTACCTGCTAATAATGTAGCGATTACATATAATAATGTCATTACAACAGCAGTTGATACAGTGATATCCTTTAAGAAATTCAGTTTAGGATTAATCTTTAAATCTTCAGAAGATTCGTCTTTATACTTACTGAATATACTACCAACTAAAGAACCGACAACTACACCGGTTGTAGTAGTGTGTCCATAAGCAAAATCATCTGAACCAGTAACTTTTCTTACAAATGGTTGAGCAATAGCTGGCGCTACCGTACAGTATATACCAAGCAGTAATCCACCAATAATCATTGCTGCTGTACTATGACATGCAACACCAAATACTTCAACTGCGATAGCCAGATATACAAATGTCATGTAATATGTCTGATGAACTGTTAAGTAAACATATTTTAGAGGTGTAAATCTTGCAAGAATCAGATTTACAAAGAAACCAATAACCATAATTATAGCGATTGTAGGAGCCCATTCCTCAGTAAAGGCATTAGTACCAATACCAGGAGCTGTAGCCTGAATACCAATAATTTTATTTAATAATGTAGCAATTGGTAATACTACACCAGCAATAGTTCCAGTACCGACATTTAAAATTAGGTAACCGATACCAGTTTTCAATGATCCTGTAATAATTTTATCGATAGATTTCTTCTGCAGAATTAGACCTATCATTGCAATAACACTTAAGAAGATAAATGGTTCACCAACAATATATGTTTGGAAAATATTAACTAATCCATTTAATATACTCATATTTTTTTATTCCCCTTTCAAATAACCTTTTTTTATTAATAATTCTCTGACTTTCGCTTTTAATTCACCCATATCCATTAAATTATTAATCACATAAACCTCGTCATAAACGTTCTTAAGATCATCATAGAATGATGGGAATGTAAATACCGCATCACAATGAAGACCTTTCGCCATTGAGAGTCCTTTGTTTTCCACTGTCACATCCAGTGGCAGTTTAAATGAATCAAACGCCTTCGCAATGTTCATTCTAAGCAAAGTGCTAGTGCCAACTCCTGCTCCACAAACAGTAATTATTTTGATACTATCCATATAGATTACCCCCTTTCATTGCAATCATTTAAGATAGTTTTAACGATTTTCTTAGGCTCTGTAATAGAAGTTCCTATTACAACTGCATAAGCTCCTGCTTCAAGGCATTTCTGCATTTTATGTCCATCGTTTATTCTTCCCTCAGCTATGACTCTTTCCACACCAGCTGATCTTAACTCGCTGATTAACTCGTAATCAGGATCAGGTGCAGGAATAGTGCCAAATTTAATAGGGTTTTTAGAATATGGTGTATAACCACTAAGTGTTGTTCCGATAATATCAACTCCGTGTTTATAACAGAACAACCCTTCTTCAAGTGTCGATACATCAGCAACTAAAATTAAATCTGGGTATTTTTCTTTAATCTGGTGAATAAATACTTCTAGCGGTACATCATCATATCTTTCTCTTTTTGTACCATCAATTGCGATACCATCAGCTCCAGCAGCCACAAGTTCATCAACTTCTTTCATAGTTGGTGTAATTCTGAAATCTGGAGATTCGGTATCACCACCCTTATAGATTTTCTTGATACCGATTAGAGGTTCCTTAATTGCTTCTCTTATAGCTTTAACATGTTCTAAATTAGTTCTGATAGCTTTAGCACCTCCAGCTATACAACTTCTAGCCATGCATGATATTGCTTCATCATTATCCATATATGGATTAATAGACCAGTCAGCATAACACGAAACAATTAATCCACCTTCAAGTTCTTTAATTCTACTCATTTGTTATCTCCTTCATCAGCTCTTCACTGGTTTGACAATTCATTATTCTTGTAAGATTATCATCTATCATCAGATAATCTGCGATGGCCTGAAACAATTCAAGATGTTTACTATCATCTACAGCTGCAATTGCGAATAGAAGTTTTACAGGATCATTTGTTGGATGTCCAAAACTTACCCCGTCATTTATTCTGACAATCGCTATTGCATTCTGACTGACATTACCATTTGGTCTTGCATGACCCAATGCAATTTCAGGCATTACCACAATATAAGGTCCACATTTACGAACGAGCTCAACCATGTCCTTTGTATAGTTATGATTTATGTATCCTTTATTTTCTAACAATTTACCTGCATACATTAGAACATCCTCCCAACTACCAAAGGAACATTCAAATTTTATGCAATCTTTGTCAACATACTTCGCAAGCTCCGTCATGCTTCGCTTACCTCCCTTACCTTCTTTTTGATGTAATCAACATCGTAGTATTTGTCTTTATTTGTTTTGTAGTCTTCTATTATTTCTAATAGATCACTTAATGCTTTATTATGTGAATGTGTATCTTTTGCTGCTAAGCATAGAATAAACTGAACAGGATCAAAACGGCCTGAATTGAAATTAACCCCATTTTTTAATATCAACAACGACATCTCTGTTCGATTTACATGTTTATTGATTTCTCCATGGACCATTGCAATTCCTTCGTCAATTACCATATATGGTCCTGAAGATTCAACAGTATTAATAATGGAAGTAATATACTCTTTATCAACAGCACCACTTTCAACTAGCACTAAACCAACATCATTAACTGCTGTTTTCCAGTCCTTTGAACTATCTAAAATCTTGATATTATCTGGTTTTAGATAATCGTATAAACCTAAAGTTTTATTACTCAATGTGGTTAAACCCAGATCATTTAGATACGATAACAACTTTTCTTTGAGTTCATCATCAGGTTCTTCACTATCCTTTGAGATGATATTGATAATCTCTTCAAAGGCATCTTCATCTTTCTCTTTTTTAGTAGCTGACAAAGATTTAATAGTCTTTTCTATTGCGATATAATCCTGTTTCTTTAAAATTGGATTAACCTTAACGATAGGACATTTCTTCTTAGGCAGATTAACACTTGATACAATGAAATCAACATCGTCTAATTCACTATTATCAATAGTGTTTCTGGTCATAATTCTTTTTACGTTGATATTTGGGTATCTCGATACAATCATTTCTTTCATTAATGAAGCCGTTCCATATCCATGGACACACACCACAATAATATTTACATTTGATCTTTTCTCTTTTTTTCTTTCAATAGCCGCCTGGAAATGCAGGGTTAAATAAGCAATATCGTCATCTCCTATTTCTGACAATAATTCCTGACTGTTTGAATGAACACATTCTTTAATTGCGTTAAATACACTGCTATAATTCTTAACAATCTTCGATACATCTGAATTAACTACAGGAATGTTATAATGTAACTTCTTAATTGTTATTCCAAGATGCAATGTTAAGGCATTTACAAGCTCTTTATCTGAAATCAGATCAATGTGAAGAATATTAGAAACATCATCTATCAGTTTATTAGCTACTATCTGAATAAATGCCCACTCTTTTGTATTAACTCCTTCAAGTGTTGTATAATGAGCACTTTCTAAAATCATACATATATAACTAATTTCTTCGTCTGATATATGGATGCTTAACTCATTCTCCAGTTTCTTACATATATCTTTACTTGTTTTATACATCTTGCATTCTTTAGTCTGCTCAATATAATCGTCATAGATAAATATTGTCTGATTGAAATTCAATCTGTTTAACATCACTACAAGATATACGCATAACTCTTTGTATGACAGGAATGAGAGTTTTACTGATAATTCCTTATCTACCTCATTGACTACTTTGAGAACTGTTTTATAATACATTTCAAACAGGAAGACATATATATTCTTTTCTAGGAATCCATATAAATCCTGATGTTGTTCAGTTATTAGTTTTGCAAAGTCAAAATATCTTGATATCAATCTAACAATTGCAGTTCTGATATCTATCTCATCTCCACTTATATAAATACCTTTACCACTTGCCGATCTGATATCTATACCTTCTTTTTCTAAACTTTGTTTTATAGAAGCTATATCTTTATCAATCGTACTTTTTGAGGCATTAACCAACTGTGAGAAGAATGTATTCTTTAGTGGTTCTTTACAACATAATAGACACAATAATATATAGTCCTGTCTTTCCTGTGCTGATAAGTTATATGAATAAGCATCGATATTTCTTGTAATATTTAATAGTCTTTCTCTTTGTTCATCATTCAGAGTCAAATAAATGCCATCTTCACTGAAACTTATAGGTGGAAGATTAATTGAACGCAGATAAAAATCACAATCATCAATGATGTATCTTATAAATCTTTCAGTTGTACCGAATTCTTCTGCTAATTCCAATATTGAATATTTTCCATTCAGCAAAAGCTTTAATAAAGTTAATATCTTTGCGTTCATAATCCCTTTACATTATCATCTATTAATTTTCTTTTTAATCCTAAATACTTATCATCCGATAAGAGTAGTTATTATATTATAGATTCCTGATTCTATAGAAGTATTTGTCAACCAGCTTATCATTGTGATCAGCACAGTTTTCATCCATGAAAGCCATGTGACCATTATAGTAGACATCAGGTGTATAACCTTCCTTAACCAGAATATCTACCATCTGAGTTAATATTGCATTTTGCAGATATACATTAGGAATAGTAGAAGTTGATCCAACCTTCATCGGGAAGTTTTCAATTTCAACAGCTGCATCACCAATCAGGGAACAGTTATCTAAAACGACATCAGCGACATCCTTTAACTTAACACCATCACGATGTTTAGTCTTAAGGAAGTTAGAGTATTCAACAGCAGTAATGGCGATAACTGGAATACCTTTCTCTTTAGCTCTGATAGCGGCATCAACAGGAGCGATATTATTACCTGAATTGGATATGATAATCATACAGTCATTAGGTGTAATGCGATGATAGTCAACAATCAGTTTACCAATATCATAGGTATTCTCTACAAAATATGATTTGGTTATTTCCTGATTACCAGTAGCTGATGGTTCAAGTAAGGCACAATAGTTAGCAGGAGTAGCTGCTCTCCAGAAGGCATCATCAACCACCAGATGTGAATGCCCTGTGCCAAAACCATAGATAATACCATTATTCTTGGTAGTATCTGCTAAGATTCTTGCAGCTTTCATAATATTGTCTCCCTGGGTTTCGTACACTTTCTTAACAACATTATTTAATTCAACAAAATATTTTTCATACGCTCTCATTATTTCTTACCTCTTTACTAATTTAATAATACATAATTTATTGCTTAACCTGTTGTGTAAGATATTTCACAATTTTGTTGAAGAATAATACAATAAATGAATTTAAAAAAAGACATGATGCCAAATTCCTAAAGATGTTAAACCACATGTATCTAAAGCCGACTAAAGAGGACCAATGGTCCTCTTTTTAGAGGGGAGTGCGACAAATTCTTGGACCGCTTTTTTAAGCTAATCCTAGACTTTGCCTCTACTCCATAGAGATCATATATCACAAGGGTTTTTATTTGTTAATACTAAAATTATTCATTTCATATTCAAGCATTTTAAAATCACAACAATATGGAATTCTCGATTTCTTATTAAGTGATTTTTCATATAGATTCCTTGCTTTATTCAGAATAATCAAACAATAATTAAAGTACAAATAAAAAAGAAGAAACAATATGTCTCCTCTATCACTTAATGTTCCACCTTTCATAGACCTTGGTAGTGGGTCACCATACTTCAATGTTCCACGTTTCAACGTCTTTGGTAGTGGGTCACCAGTCTTAAATGTTCCACGTTTCACAGACTTTGGTAGTGGGTCACCATGCTTTACACAATTAATATATCACAATTCTTATTAATCATGTACTAATTATCTTCTTTAATTCTTCGATACAACTGTAATACAACATTCTCATCATTATATACAGCATTCACAAAAGAATATTCACAATAATATGAAACACCATCTATCTTTCGATGGAAATACTGTTTATATATAACAT
>JAQYAV010000077.1 GCA_029338675.1 Lachnospiraceae bacterium | reverse complement strand
AGTCGGCAGTTTGGTTAATTGATTATTGGTGCAGTAAAGATATATCTGGTCTTATAAAGATGCCTCTTTCAAGACACTGGATTATGCATATTGAAGCAGCTAATAGGATAAAAGAGAAGATATTGGATAGGTAGAAAATTCCGATTTTTTTGATTCAGGAGATTTTTAGAATGGGATTATTTAGAAGAAAAAAAGACAAGAAAGTTGTGAATATAGATTTCCCTTTTTTAGATGCACCTAATACAGCGTGTATAATGTGCAGACATGTAATGGATAAAGAGAAGGCAATTACATATATATCACATGATGCTGATGATGGAATGTGGCAATTTTTATGTGAGGACGCACATTCAGAGGAAGATGCACGAATCATTTCATTATATGAGGTATACTTGATTGATAAAACAGTTGGGCAAGTGGCTGATATGCCATGTGGTTGTTGCATTAGTAGAAAAAATGGTAGCGAGAATTGGAAATAAAAGATTTTTTCTAAATTCCGATTTAGCGAACGACAGGGGGGGAGGAATGGAAAATGAGCGAGGAAAATAAGGAATTAAAACCACAATGGAAAGGATGTATTATATTCGGTATTGTAAATATAATATTTGTTCTTTTGTGCACGAAATTGAATATTGTAATGTTGAGTGTCGCTTTAATTCTTTTGATTGCAGCTGGTGTAGTTACAACGGTTCAATCAATAAAAGAAGATTGGAAAGCGGGATTTAAGGAATCAGCGATAGGATGCATGGTTGGTTTATTGTTCAATTGTTTTGCGGCGGTTTTGTATGTGTTTAATGTGTTATCAAGTATTTTAAACATATTCAGTGTGTTTACTAAATAGTTTGATTTGTAATAATGATATGGGCGCAAAATAAATAGATGAAAATGGGTAGCGTTTTAGCTATCCATTTTTTAATAGAATTTGCCACCTTAAAGTGCGATAAGTTATTCATAAACTTGTAACTTAGAGATGAATCACTAGATTCTTATTTCATGATGAATAATATTTTAAATTAACTTTCCGATATAAGAAAAGAAATATAATATACCTTTTTAAGGAGTGAACAATAAAATGTACTATTCAGTAATAGGAATGATAATGTAATGTGAGATTGCAGGAGGATAATTAAACTATGAATAAGTCAAACAGAACGGTAATGGACAACATATGTAATATTTTTACCTTGTTATCTGTCATAATGTTGCTTTATGCGGGTTTCATCGCAATAAACGAGCATATGCTAGATAAGCTTATTTGGGTAGAAAAGATGAAGATAACCTCTATTGAAAAAAGATCGGATTTAGAGACGGATGATTATATGCCAGAGTATAAAATAGAAGTTAAGCAGAATATAAATGGACATGACTATGTGACTTATATATCAAGAATTCCAACAGGTTATACAGATAGAACAAAAAACGATGATAAGACATCAGAATATAAAGTAGGAGATATGGCGGAAGTTTATATTGATAGTTCAACCATGACAGATAATGATTTTGATATTATCTATAATATAAGTCTGTTTAGATCAGGAATATTTGGTTATGTTTCTTCTCTGCCATTGACAGTAGCGGTTATATGTTTCGTGTTAGGGCTAGCTAAAATTACTAAGATAGTTGATTTTTGTTTGAAGCATAGGGGCTTTGTCGGCGTATCGTTGCTGTTTTCGCTTGTGACGAACATGATGTATTTAATGTGGGAAAATACGCTCCGACAAAATAGTACAATGTTCATAGGACTGGGTGAAGGTCTTATATTAAACGGTTTGCTGTTGATAGGATTGCTTGTATATTTTATTACGTCTATTTGCCTTATCGTTTCAGATCATAAGAAATCATGTATTAGCGCTGATTAGAATTCTCAAATTTACAGAACAAAGAGCAAGTGGTATACTTGCTTGGAAAATTGTAACTTAGAGATGAATCACTAGATTCTTATTTCCAGTGCGATGGATTACGCTGTGAATTGATGAAGTGTCATTTTGTAGAGAACTAGAATATTATTTTTCATATATAAGTAAGGAGGAAATCAGTTTTGAATTGTAGGAATATTTTTGACAGAGGAATAAAATTTCATCATTATTGCAACACGGCATATCCTTTGAGACCAAATTCTTTGGCACAGTATGAGATACAAGAACCTGGGATGATGTATGAGGTTGTAAAGAATAATATTGAAGCACAAAAAGAACTTTGTCTATATGTACATGTTCCATTTTGCCAGGCAAGATGCAAGTTTTGTGAATATGTTGTAATGGATAATCCATCTGACAAGGACCCTGATATATATGTGGAATATTTGCTAAAAGAAATAGAAATGTATAGAGAAATAATAGGTGATAAGCCAATTGTAGGTTATGACTTGGGTGGTGGAACACCATCTTATTTGTCTATTGAAAATCTAACCAAGATTACAAATTCGATTAAAAGTTTTAATCTTGAAGATGGAATGTATTTAAGTATTGAAACAACACCAGTTATTGCAGCAAATGATTTCGAGAAAATCAAGGCAATAAAAGACCTGGGATACAATAGAATCTCTATGGGATTTCAAACAGTATCAGAGAAGTTGTTGGAGTCACTTGGACGTGAAGGTTCAAAATCTATTTATGAAAAAGCTGTTGAAAATATCAGAAAAGCAGGTTTTGACAGACTGAATGTGGATTTGATGTACGGATTTCTTAATCAGTCAGATGAAGATTTTGCAAACACTATAAAATATACAATTGCATTAGGACCAGAATTTATTACTCTGTATAGAAATCGTTATAAGGGTACAAAATTAGAAGCGGAGTCTCAGGGTGTAACGCTTTATAAAGTCAATCGTCAGTATGATATAGCATATCGTTTACTAAAAGAAGCGGGATATATTGCTAACAATGGCAAGAATACTTTCAGCAAGATACCAAATGATTTAGGTACATCGTCCTATCTTACAAAGAGAGTTGTTGATGCTACATCGTATGTAGGATTTGGACTTGGGGCACAATCATTTGTTGGTAATTATCTTGCATACAATCTTGGATGTGCAGATCATAAATTAGAAAAATATATAAATGCTATTGATAATAATATTTTGCCAATTAATGATATAGCGGACATGCCGATTGAAGAAGTAAGGGCTAAAGCTATCTCTGTAATGTTTTATTTTGGGTTTATATCTATGAGTGCATATAATGCACGCTTTGGGGAAGATTTTAGAACAGTATATAAGACTCAGATTGAGTTTTTGGAAGACAATTATCTTATGGAGTTTGTTGATGAAGATACTTTTATGCTAACTGACTATGGTGCGGCTCATTTGTACGGAATAATACCTTTGTTCTACAGCGAAAGAAGTATAGAAGAAATGTTTACTATGTCAGATCGTTGGTTAAATGATAAAAAAGGCGAAGATATCTTTTTGGCAAAGTATAAACGCAGTGATTATGAAGCTCCATCTGTTGCAGTTGACTTGATAGTGTTTAATAAAGACAAATCCAAAATTCTTTTAATTAACAGAGCTGATCATCCATATGTTAATAAGCTTGCATTCCCTGGTGGCTTTTATTTACAGACAGACGATACTGTTGAAGCGTCAGCAACAAGGGAGCTGGTGGAAGAAACATCTGTAGATATTAGAATTACAGAGGATAATCTGTTAAAGATTACATCTAATAAAGGTCGTGATCCGCGTGGATGGGTTATAAGCGTTGCATATATGGTGTTAGTTGATGAAAAGTGTATTAGACCAAGAGCAAATAGTGATGCGTTGTATGCTAATTGGGTAAATGTTGATTCAATCAAAAAAGACAATATGGCGTTTGATCATTTTGAGATTCTTCAATATGCATTAAATTTATAAAATTGTAATTTTATGAGGGATGCTAATTTCAACGCTGAATAGGTGTAATCAACGATGCGTTGATTGAAATAGAAGATGGGCATTGTCTATTATAAAGACATAATAAGTAAGGAGGATTCTTTAAATGGATAATGTAAGAACAGGATTGCTGATTGCTCAGATAAGAAAAGAAAAAGGATACACTCAAAAAGACTTAGCAGAAAAAATTGGTGTATCAAATGCTACTGTATCCAAGTGGGAGACAGGAAAAGGGTTTCCTGATATATCACTTCTAGAACCATTGGCAATATCTCTTAATATATCAATCACCGAAATTCTTGCTGGAGAAATAATAAAGACTACAGATCTTACCGAACACATTATTAGTGATTTAGTTGACGTTACCATAAAAGATCAGGAGAAGAAAGTTAAACTATTTAATTGGATTGTTGCAATTACAGTAGCTCTTATATATATCATTGCTAGCTTAATTACTATGAAATGGGAAATAACGTGGATAATATGGGTTGTGTATTGTGTATACAGGATTTCTACGGAGTTTGTATTTAAGAAGAGATAAATTCTTTCGGTTACAATCGGTCTCAAGCTCAAAAAAATAGTGGCTGCCACTGACTACATGCTTGCAGACCGATTTG
>JAQYAV010000076.1 GCA_029338675.1 Lachnospiraceae bacterium | reverse complement strand
ATAACTATTGTGATAGAGTGATATCAAAAGGAGTTTATATTTATGAGTAAGTATTATTCTATCAATGAGTTTTCAAAAATATTGGGAGTATCAGCACAAACGTTAAGAAATTGGGATGCTAATGGTAAATTACATCCACATCACACTTCTACTAATGGATATAGGTATTATTCACATGAACAATTAAATCAAGTGATGAATGTTAAGCCTAATCTTAATAGAGTTACAATTGGTTATTGTAGAGTCTCTAGTCATAAACAAAAAGATGATTTAGAAAGACAGATAGAAAATGTAAGAACATATCTAATAGCCAAAGGACAACCATTTGAAATAATAAGTGATATAGGTTCTGGAATAAATTATAAGAAAAAAGGATTAAAGGAACTTATTAAACTAATAACTCAAAACAAAGTTGAAAAGGTTGTTGTTTTATATAAAGATAGATTGTTGAGATTTGGATTTGAATTAGTAGAATACATTGCTTCTTTATATAATTGTGAAATTGAGATCATGGATAATACCGAGAAACCTGAACAACAAGAATTAGTTGAAGATTTAGTTCAAATAATAACTGCATTCAGTTGTAAACTACAAGGTAAAAGAGCTGGCAAAGCACGAAAACTTGTAAAAGAACTTATCGAAGAAGGTGATGAAAATGATAAAAACAATAAAGGTAATGTTGATACCCAATAACAAACAAATAACTAAATTATTCCAATATGCAGGAACTGCAAGATTTGCGTATAACTGGGCATTAGCAAGAGAACAAGAAAACCATGAAAATGGTGGCAAGTTTATTTCCGATAATGATTTGAGAAAAGAATTTACAACTCTTAAACATACAGACGAATATGCATGGCTTAATAATGTTTCTAACAATGTAACTAAACAAGCCATTAAAGATGCCTGTGAATCCTATAAGAGATTCTTTAAGGGATTGAGTAAATTCCCTAAATATAAATCAAAGAAAAAATCGAAACCATCATTTTTTCAAGATCCGATAAAGATAAAGTTTACGGATACACATGTTAAAGTGGAAGGATTTGCCATTAGCAAAAAAGCTAATAAACAGAAGCTTAATCATATAAGACTTGCTGAACATAATCGCATTCCTACGGATTGTAAATGTTATAATCCAAGAATTACATTTGATGGTATTAACTGGTGGATTTCTGTAGGCATTGATACAGATGAATGTAAGAGTAAACTTAACAAATCTGGTATTGGAATAGATTTAGGAATAAAGGATTTAGCTATATGTTCTGATGGTAATACCTATAAGAATATAAATAAATCTCAGATAGTTAAAAAATTGGAAAGACGAAAACGCAGGTTACAGCGTAGTATATCTCGTTCATATGAGAAAAATAAAAAGAAAGGGAAATACTGTAAAACTAATAATGTAATCAAAAAGGAAAGACTTTTATTAAAAGTAAATCACAGATTATCAAACATCCGCAATGATTATTTACATCAGACTACAACTGAAATAGTAAATCGAAAACCAAGATTTATATGTATTGAGGACTTAAATGTTAGTGGAATGATGAAAAATAAACATTTATCCAAAGCTGTTCAATGTCAAGGATTTTATGAATTTCATAGACAACTAGAGTATAAATGTAAAGATAAAGGTATTCAGCTTATTGTAGCCGATAGATTTTATCCATCATCAAAGTTATGTAGTTGCTGTGGAAATATCAAAAAAGACTTGAAACTTTCTGATAGGATTTATAAATGTGACTGTGGAAATGTTATAGACAGGGATTTCCAAGCAGCATTAAATCTTAAAGCTTATGGAGAACAATTTGTATCTTAGCACTTAAAAGCTAATGCAAATATGTACGGATACGTTAATTCGGAATTTATGCCTATGGAGAGTACAAGAACTTGTGAGTAGCGTATTACTTATAATCGCAAAAGCATACTCATTGAAATAGGAATGAAACATAAAAGTTTATAGCTTTTTATAAGTTTTCAGTAACGGTAGATACTATGAAGAGAATAGGAATGTTAACTAGTGGTGGCGATTGTCAGGCACTTAATGCAACTATGAGAGGTGTAGTAAAAGGTCTTTATGGTTGTTTTGATGATGTTGAGGTTTATGGTTTCTTAGAAGGATATAAAGGTCTTATGTACGGAAACTATAAGAAGCTTTCATCAGATGATTTTTCTGGAATTCTCACAAAGGGCGGAACAATTTTAGGTAGTTCAAGACAACCCTTTAAGCTTATGACTGTTCCTACAGAAGATGGGCTTGATAAGGTAAAGGCCATGAAGGACACATATAAGAAGCTTAAGCTTGATTGTTTGGTAGTGCTTGGCGGAAATGGTTCGCAGAAAACTGCTAATTTACTTAGCGAGGAAGGACTTAACGTTGTAGGACTTCCTAAGACTATAGATAATGATATCTATGGAACAGATATGACATTTGGTTTCCAGAGTGCTGTAGATATTGCAACACAGGCAATTGATTGTATTCATACAACAGCAGCTTCTCATAACAGAGTATTTATTGTAGAGGTTCTGGGACATAAGGTTGGTTGGATTACTCTTCATGCTGGTATTGCTTCAGGTGCTGATATTATTCTTATACCTGAGATACCTTACGATATAAAGAAAGTATGCGAAGCTCTTGAAAAACGTTCTAAGGCAGGAAAGGGATTCTCGATTCTTGCAGTAGCAGAGGGTGCTATCTCTAAGGAGGTTGCTGAACTTCCTAAGAAGGAGAGAAAAGCAGCACTTGCTGAGGCAGCAGAGAAATATCCTTCTGTTGCATATGAAATTGCAGACAAAATTAAGGATTTCTGTGGAACAGATATAAGAGTTACTGTTCCAGGACATACTCAAAGAGGTGGAAGTCCAGTCCCTTATGATAGAGTAATTTCAAGTAGATTTGGTGCTAAGGCAGCAGAGCTTATTAAGAGCGAAGATTATGGTAAGCTTGTTGTAATGAAGAACAATGAGGTTACAGCAATTCCTCTTTCAGAGTCAGCAGGAAAGCTAAAATATGTATCACCAGATGATAGCATAGTTGCAAATGCAAAGATGTTGGGAATATCTTTTGGAGATTAATTGATAAATTAGTAAACCATTTGGCTTATAAATGCATATATTAAAACAAACAGACAATTGGAGATATCTGATTGTCTGTTTGTAATAATAGTGTTTGTGAGGTAGTATGGATAATAGCGTATATGAAAATAGATTTATAACTCCAAAGCTTCAGTATGTAGATGAAAGAGAATTATATGCTGACAGAGAATATCTTTTAAGAATGTATCCTGCGAAGGCAAGGATAATTATGGTATTGGTTGAAAACGAATGCGACAAACTCGAGTATGAGGGAAGTTTGATGTTTTCACTTTACCCAGACAAAGAATCTATGCTAGAGATAGCAAGAGGCATTTATGACAAAGTAAAATATAATGACACAGATGAGATGTTAAAACAACTTATTGAAGTAATGCTATGTAATGAATTTTATGTTAGGCGTAGCAGATATAAAAGAAGGAGAAAGTTCTTTTAGACCTATGATTAAGAAAATAATTTTAAGAGTGATTGTGTTCATTGTAGTTGCAGTGAGCACAGCTTTTTTTGTAAATAAATTAAATAATGCAGATTATAAATATGCTGCTCGTGAAATGGATGAGCCGAAGCTTCCACTTGTATATTGTGAATTTGATGGACGAGTAATCAATAGAATGCAGGGGTATACTATGACTATGTCCACAAGTCTTATGAGAGAATGCATCGTACCACTTAATGAAGAAGGTGGTATCGATATACTTGTCAAGGATCAGGAAAAAATAGGTAAACACTTCAAATATGAGCTTCGTAGAATAAGTGGCGATTCGCTTGTTGAAAATGGCGATATCGAGTCGACTGGGAACAAAGATGGATATGATGTATTTAAGATAAGATTTAGAATGGATATGGATCTTAATCAGGAATACGTTCTTGTATTTTGCTTGAGTGGCGAGGATGAAGAAGAAACTGTAAAATATTATACTAGAATAGTAAGACTAAAAGAGCAGTACGCAAAGAAAATAATAGATTTTGCAAATGATTTTCATAATACAACCTTCATAAAAGAGGTAAATGAAAGTGAAGGTAATCTAGTATATGATAACTTAAAGCCAGGAAGAATATCAGAAGAGGAAAATTTGTCTCACGTAGATTTGTATTCAAGCTATTCATTGATAAGCTATGGAGATTTAGTTCTTATTCCTGTGACTGGAATTATTCCTACAATAACAGAAATTGATAATGAATTTGCTGTTGTAAAGCTTTCTTATGTTGTGCAGTCAATTAACACAAAGGAAGCACATTACTATACAATAAATGAATTTTACAGTGCTTTATATAATAAAGACAAAGAGAATGTAGAGCTTTTGGCTTTTGATAGATATCAGGAAAGCTTCTTTGATATGAATTATATCAGCAAGGAGAGAAATAGTATTTCTCTTGGAGTGGCAGATACAGAATTACTTGAGTTTAGGGCGTCTGAAGATGCTAACAAACTTGCTTTCGTGAAAAATGGTCAGTTGTGGATGTATGACTATAAACTTTCTAAGCTTACGAGTGTATTTAGTTACATAAAGGGCAATTACACTGATGTAAGAACTTTGAATGCGGGGCACGGAATAAAAATATCTGATGTAGATAATGATGGAAATATGTCTTTTGTTGTGTATGGATACATAAATCGAGGTGATAATGAGGGTAAGAATGGTATTGCCTTATATAGCTACACAGCAGAGGATTCAAAGATAAAGGAATTGGCTTTTGTTTCCTGCGATGAAACATATGATGTAATGAGACAAGAGGTAGGTAGATTCACTTATTTTGATGTAAACAACAACTTTTTTTATTACCTTTTGGATGAATCCTTGTATAAGTTTGACATAAACAAAATGGAACAGGCAGTTATTGTAGAAGATATATCATCTGGTAAATATTTAGTATCAGAAAACGGCAGAGTTGTTGCGTATCCTAATACAGATGTTCCTGAAGATGTAACTCAAATATATCTTCGTAATTTTGAAACAGGTGAGGAATTTGTTATTGAATGTAAAGCTGATGAACGTTTGCTTGCGAGTGGATTTGTGGGAAATGATATGATATATGGTGTGGCGAAAAAAGAAGATATAATTGTTTCATCGGATGGTGAACCGATTCTTCCACTTTATGAAATCAATATTGTTGGAATGGATGGAAAAAATATTAAAAACTATTCAAAAGCTGGAATTTATGTAATGAATGCCAAAGTCCAGGACGAGAAAATATATCTTCAAAGATCTATTAAACAAAATAACTTTTATGTGTCAACTGAAGCTGACTTTATTATGTATAAGTCTGATGAAAAGGATGACATTGTAAGGGTGGCAAACAACTATGACAAGCTTGAGATGAATCAGATTGATTTACAATTGCCTTCTAATATGTATATTAGTGATAGTCCAACTTACGTTATTACTAAAAACAAAGAAAATGAAATATACAATGATATAAATATTAAAACAAGTACAAAAGAAAACACATTTTATGTATTTAATAATGTTGGATACTATGGCGAGTACACTAGTGCAGGCAAATCAATAATTGATGTTGAGGAGATTGAATCTGGATTAGTTGTTGATAGCAACGGAAATACAATTTATCGTAGCATAGATGCTGTAACATATAATACTATTGCTGATGAAATACGTGAAAAGAAATGTGATAGCATAGATGAATCACTTCTTACATGTGCATATATGTGCGTTGAATACTTGGAAAATGATGCTGAGTATGACAAGATTATGGCTTGTGAAAGCTTTGAAGATGCATTTGATAAATATACAAGTGGTGTAGGAATAAATGTATCTGGAATTGATCTTGATATAGCACTTTATTTTCTGGATAGAGATGTGCCGATTACGGCAAGGATACAAGATGGTAGATATGTATTATTGATAAGTTACAACTCCACCCACGTAAGATACTATGATCCAGTTGAGGGTGAAGAAGTAAAAATATCAAGAGATAGTTTCAAGAATGAATTAAGCAAATATAGCAATACTATGTATACTTATACTTCCCAATAACCATCTAAAGTAGCAAAATAATCTTCAGGAGTTTCTGCTCTACGAATCATCTTAACAGATTTGTCTTCGCAAAGTAGAAGCTCGGCAGATTTTAATTTGCCGTTATAGTTATAACCCATAGCAAAACCATGAGCACCAGTGTCGTGAATTACAAGATAATCACCCATATCAATTTTAGGTAATTGTCTGTCAATTGCGAATTTGTCGTTGTTCTCACAAAGTGATCCTGTGATATCATATGTATGATCGCAAGGATCATTTTCTTTGCCTAAAACTGTGATATGATGGTATGCACCGTACATAGCAGGTCTCATGAGATTAACTGCACATGCATCAACACCAATATATTCCTTATGAATGTGCTTCTCATGGATAGCTTTAGTAACTAAATGTCCGTAAGGAGCTAACATAAATCTTCCTAATTCAGTGTAGATACTAACATCACCTAAACCAGCAGGAACAAGGACCTCCTCGAAGGCCTTTCTAACACCCTCGCCGATTGCGAGAATATCATTTGGCTCCTTGTCTGGAGTGTATGGAATACCAACACCACCTGATAAATTAATAAAGCTTAATTCAATTCCAGTCTGCTCCTTTAATTCAACAGCAACCTGGAAAAGCATCTTGGCAAGAGTTGGATAGTACTCGTTAGTAACGGTGTTACTAGCAAGGAAAGAATGTAAACCAAACTTCTTAGCACCAAGCTCCTTTAATTCTACATATGCCTTAAATAGCTGATCCTTAGGCATACCATATTTTGCATCCCCAGGATTATCCATGATAGTTGTTGAAATTGAAAAAGTTCCACCAGGATTGTATCTACAGCTTATTGTTTCTGGAATACCACAAGTATCGTTAAGGAACTTAACGTGAGTATAATCATCTAAGTTAATTGTTGCACCTAATTCTCTTGCTAATTTGAATTCTTCTGCAGGAGTATCATTTGAAGAAAACATAATGTTGCTTCCAGTGATTCCTACCTTTTTAGACATAAGAAGCTCCGTGTATGATGAACAGTCTGTTCCACATCCTTCTTCGTTAAGAATTCTTAAAATAGTTGGATTAGGAGTAGCCTTAACTGCAAAATACTCTTTATAACCTTTGTTCCAAGAGAAAGCTTGTTTTAATTTTCTGGCATTTTCTCTGATTGCCTTTTCGTCATAAATGTGAAAAGGTGTAGGATATGTTTTTACAATTTCTTCAATCTGCTCTTTTGTTACAAATGGTTTTTTCAAAAAGAATACACCTCCCTAGTTATTTGTTTTTTGTAAAATCTAGCATTTTTCAGGCTCGTCGTATGTCTCGCCTAATGTATCAACGGTAATTGACTTAATCTGCTGTGGCTCTAATGGCTTATCGTTGAAGTTAGTTGGAACAGTAGCAATTTTGTTTACAACATCCATACCTTCAGTAATTTTGCCAAATGCAGCGTATGCACCATCTAAATGTGGAGCATCCTTGTGCATAATAAAGAACTGTGAACCTGCTGAGTTTGGCATCATAGAACGTGCCATAGAGATAACGCCAGCTTCGTGCTTTAAGTCGTTCTTGAAACCGTTCTGACTGAACTCACCCTTGATTGAGTAACCTGGACCGCCAGTACCAGTTCCTTCTGGACATCCTCCTTGAATCATAAAGCCTTCAATTACTCTGTGGAAGATTAATCCGTTGTAGTATCCCTTGTTTGCAAGAGAAATAAAGTTCTTAACTGTATTAGGAGCAACATCTGGATAAAGCTCGAGCTTCATAATGTCGCCACTCTCCATTTCGATTGTAATAATTGGATTTGCCAAATTTATCATCCTTTCTTGTATTTTTCTTTAAAAGATGTTACTATAATAGCATTAATGTAAAATTACTTCAAGTATGTTTTGCGTTGGTATTATGTAAACTAGAATAGTGGGGAAACAACAGTGGTAAAGGTTATTAAAATGATACTTTTGGGAGTGGCAGTATTTGCACTTTCAGTCGTTACTTATAATTATGTGAAGGATTATTATGATGCATATATGGTTGAATATAAAGGAACTGAACATCGAGAGGGCGTTGATATTGTAGTTGAGATTCCAGAAGGAGCCTCAGCTAATCAGATTGCAGAGATACTTCAGAAGAAGGGCTTGATAAAGTATAAGACGGCATTTGTAAGACGACTTCAGAAATCAGACGATTACAGAGGAAGGTTATCAAGTGGTACGTATACACTTAACACAGGAATGAATACTTTGGAGATGATGGATGTTCTTGCTCCTGCAAAGGATACGAATGAGCCAATCAAGAAGTTAGTTGTTCCAGAAGGATATACAATAGAGATGATTGCAGAGACTTGTGAATCAGAAGGAATTTGCTCATCATCGGATTTCCTCAACGCAGTTAATTCAGTTACAGCTAATGATTTTCCATATTTAGCTGATGTACCAGCTGGTGCTAATGTTGAATATAAGTTACAGGGATATTTATTCCCAGCTACTTATGATATATATGAGGACACAACAGCTACCTCTTTAGTAGAGTGGATGCTTGAGACATTTGATAATTACTATTCAGATGAGATAAAGGCAAAGGCTGAAGAGTTAGGCTATAGCTCTTTTGAGCTTTTAACAAGAGCTTCTATTATTGAAAGAGAGGCTAAGGTTCAAAAAGAAAGAGCAACTATTGCAGGTGTTATTAATAATCGTTTAGCATCTGATATGAAGCTTCAGATGTGTCCAACAGTTTTATACCCTATAACAAAGGGATTATATGATAAAGAACAGGTGTTATATGAGGATTTAGAGATTGATTCTCCATATAATACTTACATTAATTCGGGATTACCAGTAGGTCCAATATGCAACCCTGGTTTACAGTGTATTATGGCTGTATTGAATCCGGAAGAACATTCATACTTCTATTATCACGTAGATGATGAAGCAGCGGGAACACATATATTTACAGAAACTTATGAAGAACATGAGGATTCTAGAATAATAGGTGGCCCAGATGATGAATCAGATGATGAGGAGTCAGAAGAGTAAAGAATATATTTAGCAATTTATATAGACGCAAGTAGGAGGGCAAGCTATGAGAACATTTAATTTCAAAGTTCGAAACATTCAAGACGAGAAATATCTTACCTACATAATGGGTGAGGAAACTGAACTTGATGAAGATGTTTTGGATTATTGTGAGGAGAATGAAGTAAAAGAGCTCATTGGAATAATATACGAAGAAGATGAGGACTATGATTATCTTACTTACGATATTACTAACAAAATTTCGTTAGATGATTTTATTAAGACTAAGGTTTCATGTGAACAAGTATTGTCTGTAATACGTAATGTTGCGAATGGACTTGTTTCTTTGAAGGAACAGACTATTCCTTTAACATATATTTTACTTAATAGAAGCTTTATTTATGTTGATGAGGATGCATTAGATATACAATTTATATGTTTGCCAGTTGAGAGCAAGGGCTCTTTGGCTACAGAGTTTAAGGGATTTGTTAGACAGCTTATTGCAAATATGCAGTTTGATGTTGAAGAAGATCTTAATTATGTGGGTAAGCTTATTACATATATCAATGGAGATTCATTTACATTAAGAGATTTAATTGGACTTTGCGAAGCTCTTATGGAGGAAGCAGATGTTGCTTACGAGGATGTAAGTACTATTGATGCAGATGGTGTTGAGGTTGTTAAGTCTTCGTCTGAAGATACTGTTTCTGGTATTATGAATTCGTTAGGACAAAGCGATGAGCCTCTTCCTGAGATCGGCGATGATGAGGAAGATGAAGAGGACGAAGAGGAAGTTATTCCAGAAGGCATCTCGGCAATAAAGCTTGACGAGGAAGATGATATACCAGCAGTGAAGGAAGAAACAAAGCCAGTTGAAGAAGATAGTACAGTTAAGGAAGAAGAAAAGTCAGCTGAAGAAGATAACGCTGCCGAGGAAGAAACAAAGTCAGTTGAAGCAGATAATGTAGCTGAGGAAAAAACTGAAGCAAGTAATACTGAAGAAGTACCAGCTGCTAAGGAAGAATTTGTTAAGCCATCAAAGAAGACTAAGTTAAGTATTGCACAGGATAATGATGATATCCTTGGAATAAATGAATTTGAGAACAATGCAACAAGTGGAATCTTATTGGGTGGAACAGGTACTACTCATAAGAAGGAAACTGACATTGATGTTATCAAGAATAGAATTAAAGAATTAGTTGGTGAGGTACCAAATGCTAAGGAGAGTATTGAATATGAAACTTCTTCAAAGAACATAAAGGATACTGATCCATTTTCTAAGAATAAGAAGAATGTTGTTAAGGTTAACAGAGCGGCTATTATTCAGAATGTTGAAGCTGGAATTGAGAAAGAAGAAAGTACTCATGAAGCTGAGGCAACAGAGAATGTTAGTGAAGATGCACCAACAGAAAACATTGCAGTTCCAGTTGTAGAGGATGTTAAGCCAGAGACAGTTGAAGAATCTAAACCTGCTGCCACTGTTGCAGGAATTGCAGATACCGCTGTTATGAATAGCATTAAGAATGTACCAAAGGCTGCACCATATTTGGTTCGTGTTAACAATGAAGAGCGTGTAATGATTATGAAAGTTCCATTCAAGATTGGAAAGGCTACACGTGGCGTAGATTATACAGTAAGAGATAATAGTGCAATAAGCAGACAGCATGCTATTATTATTGAGAAGGATGATGTGTGTTATATCAAAGACAATAAGTCAACTAATCATACATATGTAAATGGTAAGATGGTTGAAGATGGAGAAGAGGTCATGCTTACACACGATTCTTTGATAACACTTGGTGATGAGGAATTCATTTTCAAGATTAGATAGTAGATATGCTACTGTATGTAGTATTTGAATAAGAGTAAATATTATGCAACCAGAAATACCCTTTTGGTTGCATAATTTGTAATATGAAATAAATGTGTTGATATTCATTACAGGGGAGGGATAATGATGAGACAATACAATTTTTGCAGTTCTAATCAAAATGGAATAGAAAGTGTTTCGTATTTATTACAGCCTTCGGAAATATATGATGAATCCGTTTTTAATAAGATAAATGGGTTACCAGATATTATTCCTTTTCAAGTAAATAATAGTGTTAATGGAGTAAGTATTGTTTCTTATGTCAATTACAGTACTACGTTAGCTATGCATCTTAATGCTGTGTTAGATAAGAAAAGCGTATTGGCAATAGTTAGCGGAATAATAGATGTATTTGAATTAGGGATGAAAGGCATTCCTATTAGTTATGTTGTGACAGATATAAACAAGATATATTATGACAATGCAACTGGCACGTTGAAGTTTTTATTAATGCCAATAAAGCAGGAGGCTTTGCCATTGGCTGATATTGCAGGGCTCTTGAGATTTGTTTTATCTGTTGTAAAGTATAGCGACCAGGATACTGATAATTATGTGGCAAAATTATTTGCCATGATTAATTCTAGTGACTTTACTCTTTCTAGGCTTAGATTTCTTGTTGAAAAACAATTGCAGGATATAGGGTGCTTTTACAGTAAGGAAACAGGGGTTATGCTTCTTTCTGAAAGGAATATTTTAGAAACTAATATTCCTGAAACAAACGTTCCTGAGGCAGTCATCAATAACGTTGCTGAGACACCAACGTATTCAAGAATTGAAGAAACAGTACTTGGCAATATGACACAAGCTGTAGAGGATGTTAATATTGTCGGTAGTACAGAGAAAATAACTTCTTCTCTAGAAACGCTTGGCAACAAATATGCGGAGCCGATTTCAAGAAGTATTCAAGGTTCCATAATTGGACAGCTTAATGTTAAACCTGTTCCACATATGATAAGAAAAAGAACTGGCGAAGTTATTAACATAACAAAAAACGATTTTAAAATAGGAAAGTCTCGTGTAAATGCAGACTATACAATAGAAAATAATTCAGCCATAAGTAGAGTTCATTGTACAATTGTTCAGCATGATGGCGTGAATTATATAATTGATAATAATTCTACGAATCATACATATTTGAATGGAGTGATGGTAGAACCGGGTAAAGAGATGCTTCTTAAAAATAGAACTATTGTTCAAATGGGAGATGAAGAATTTACTTTTCTTTTAAGAAAGGGAGACTAGAATGAATTTTAATGTTTCATATCACACTGATATTGGTATAACAAAAGATACAAATCAAGATGCACTTGTTGCAAAGGTTGTGGAAACAAAGAAGGGAAAGGTTGCATTTGGCGTTGTGTGTGACGGAATGGGAGGCCTTTCAAAGGGAGAGCTTGCCAGTAAGGAAGTTATTGTGGCAATGCTTAATTGGTTTGATAAGGATTTTATACCATATTATGAGGACGGAAGACATAGTGAAGAGCTATTGATTAATCAGTGGAATCTTATTGTTCAGGAACAGAATCTTCGATTAGGAGAATATGGAAAACAGAAGAATATAATGCTTGGAACTACCTTATCTGCTATTTTGTTCTATGATAATTATTATTATATTATGCATATTGGTGATAGTAGAATATATGAAATGACTAATAAGCTAAGACAGCTTACTAATGATCAAACATTTGTTGCTAGAGAAATTGCAGCTGGAAGGATGACACCAGAACAGGCTAAAGTAGATTCGAGAAGAAGTGTATTGCTACAGTGTGTTGGTGCTTCTCCTGTTGTAAGTCCGGAGTTTGTTAAAGGTGTGATTACTCCAGGGGCATCCTATATGCTTTGCTCTGATGGCTTTAGACACCAGATTAGTGAGGAAGAGATAATTAAGAGGCTTGGACCTGCTAATGCTACTGATGAAGAAAAGATTAAATATGGATGTATATATTTGACAGAACTTGTGAAATCTCGTGGGGAGACAGACAATATTTCAGTACTTGTTATGAACGTGCAATAGGTATGTAGGCAAAATTAAAACCCGTAGGGGTTTTGATTTTTGGAGAGGTATATTATGACAAAAGAAGGAACAGTATTAGACGGAAAATATGAAATATGGAAAGAAGTTGGACGAGGCGGAATGTCTATTGTATACCTTGCCAGAGATAATCGACTTAACAAACAGTGGGCTGTTAAGGAGATAAAAAATGATGGTAAGAAGGATATAACAACATTATTAAAAGCCTTAGAACGAGAAGCCAATATTCTTAAAAATGTAGATCATCCTGTATTGCCTAGAATTGTAGATATCATTAACCAGGATGAGATAATCTATGTTGTAATGGACTTTATTGAGGGTACAACAATTAGCAATCGACTCAAAAAAGAAGGTGCACAGCCGCAGGAGTTGGTTATTGTGTGGGGTATTCAGTTGGCAAGTGCAGTCGATTACTTGCATAATATGAATCCACCTATTATTTATAGAGATATGAAACCTTCTAATGTTATGATTAGACCTGAAGGTGGAGTTAAGCTTATTGACTTTGGTACTGCAAAGGAATATGAGATAGAAGATAATGCCGATACAACTGCCCTTGGAACAAGAGGTTATGCTGCTCCGGAACAGTTTGGTGATTCAAAGGGTAGGGGAATATATAATACTGATGCGAGAACAGATATATATAATCTGGGTGCAACCTTATATCACATTGTTACTGGTATGAACCCTTGTGAACCACCATATGAGATGAAGCCTATTAGGGAGTGGAATCCAGAGCTTTCATCAGGCTTAGAAAAAATCATCTTAAAATGTACTCAGCCTAATCCAGAGGATAGATACCAAAATTGTGCAGAATTAATGTATGCGCTAGAGCATTACGATGAGTTAGATGATGCGCATAAAAGAAGCAACAAACTAAAATTACATGGATTTATAGCTTCTGTAACTTTTATGGTGATTGGTGGTCTTACATCTTTATTTGGTTATAATAAGATGAACGAGATAAAACTCGAAAACTATAATTCCTATATCGAGGAAGGTGATGAAGATCGTGTTGAGGGTGATTTAGTTAAAGCGGCAGAGGATTATAAGCATGCAATTGAGTTAGATGGACGAGATTCAGAGGCGTATGAGAAATTTATTCAGACATATATTGATGGCTACAATATGATAGATGAAGAGGGTAACAGAAAGCTTGAGCTAGAAACTGGTTTGACAGTTGTTACCAACAGAATAAAAGCCGGATACGATGGTGTTAATAAAAATGATGCCGTATTATATAAGGTGGCTATGGCATATTTTATAGAATTATCAGACTATAAGATGGCACATACATATTTTAATAAGATAGATGAAGAGGATAAGGATTACGGAGAAATTGCAAAATATTACAGGTCTGTATCTCTTATTCTGTCTAGCGCAAATTATAAGCCAGCAGAATTGATGGATGAGGTTGGTAAGTTCGCTGATTATAATATGAGTGCATTTAATAATCAGAATATTGACAAATTCATAAATTACAAAATAATTGGAAAAATATATGCTGGAAATGCCACATATGGTGAGGTTGCAGAAAAAGCTGAGACTGTTATGGAACAGGCCTTACACGATTTGGAAGAATATAATGGTAAAGATATTGATGTAAATGATTATTATTTTGCGTACTATGACAATCTTACTTCAATTTATGAAACTATAATACGAAATATTGGAGATGACGATACAAACAAGACCATATTTGTGTCAAAGGGAGTGAATGCCTGTGAGGAATATTTGAACATTTTGACCATAAAGGTTGAAAATGACGCAAATAATGGTATAGGCGGAACAAATGATAACGTATATAATACTTCGTATTATAATAAGATGATGAAAAAGGCATTTTTCTATAGTGCTATTGATAAGTATGATGACGTTATTGCTACTTATGAAGAAGCTGAAAAGATTGTGGGGAAGGATAATGTTTTTAGCAATAAAGTGTATGCAAATCACTTAGATTATATATATACATTTTGTGAAAGAAAGCATCAGGATCCAACAACCTGGATAAGAACCTGCAACAATGAATTAAGTGATTTACTTAAGGTTTATGAAGAAGGCTGTAGTGTTTCTGATATAAACTCAAGTAAAACTTGGAATAGAAGAAAAGATGTGTTGGAGATGCTCTCGTCCGGAGGCAGCTTAGGTGATAAGCCTGATACTAATATTGAGGAGTCGGACACTGAGAAAGAAATAAACGAAGGAATGGAGGAGTAGCCATGGATAATAATATGTACAGATTATTTTATAATGGCGGCCTTATGGTAGCAATATTCTTCCTGGTCCTTTCTATATTTTTGTTCTTTTGGTTGAATATTCCTAAGGTTATAAGTGAGCTTGTGGGAATGCGTTTTGTTAGGAAAGATAAAAAGAAGAATGAAAAAAAGGTGTCATACTCTGAAAAGGAAAAAGAAAAATACTATTCTAGACAGAGTGAACGAATTAAGGTTAAACAATCATCGTCAAATGCTTTTGTTGACAAGTCTAAAAAGGATAAAACTCCTGGACCGTTAAAGAAGAAACATACAGGGGATTTAATAGGTGAAACAGATACTAATCTTACCTTTGGTGAAACTGATTCTGTGGTAAATAACAATGTAAATGTTGATTTTGCTGTTGAAGAAACTGAACCGGAAACAGGTCTTTTAGTGTCGGGCAAGTTAGGCGAGGTAATAGTAGGTAATGAAGAAAAGGAACCTAATCTCAAATTTGCATTAGATAATGAAAAGGAGACATCGGTGCTTTCGTCAGAACAGGAGACATCAGTGCTTTCGGAAGAACAGGAGACATCAGTACTTTCGGAAGAACAGGAAACATCAGTACTTTCGGAAGAACAGGAAACATCAGTGTTGTCTGATAATGTAGATGGCTTTAATAGTCAGAATATTGATGAAATAGATAAAAATGTGAAAGAATATATGCAGAAAACTACTTCTGCTGAAACAAAGGCTAACACTGCAATATTAGTTGGCGAGACAGCTGAAAGTTTAGCGAGAAAAGTAAAGGTGTTATACGAAATAGTAATTGTTCATTCAGATGAAACAATATAGGGAGGCTTCATATGTTTGATTATGCTATGGTTTCTAAAATAGGAGGAAGACAAGTTAATGAAGATTATGTAACTATGTCTGTTAATGATTCTTCAAAATGCTTTGTGGTATGTGACGGACTTGGAGGACATGAAAGTGGAGAAATTGCTTCTAAGCTTGTAGGAGATACTATAGCTAAATGCTTTGAAGAAAAAGGCGATTATCCTATGTTTTTAGATGATGCATTTAACATGGCTCAGGATAAATTGTTGGAGCTTCAAAGGGAATGCTCTGTAAGTAACGGGATGAAAACTACGGTGGCGGCTCTTGTTGTTACAGATGAACAAATGAAATGGGCACATATTGGAGATAGCAGGGTGTATCATATCTTTGGAGATGGTTCTAGATATGAAAGAACTAAAGACCACAGTATAGTTCAGCAGCTGTTAGATTCAGGAGAAATAACAGATGCTGATGTGAGAAAGCATGATGATAGAAATAAATTGCTTCGGGCAATGGGAACTGTCTTTGGAAAAAAATCCTTTGACAAAAGTGCTATATTAGAAAGAGATGGAAAGCACCAGTTTGTATTGATGACAGATGGCTTTTGGGAGAATATATTAGAAAACGAGATGCTAGAATGTCTTAACAATACCAAAACTTCAGAGGAATGGCTTGCTAAGATGGCTGATATTGTGGAAGGAAGATTAGATAATAATAGCGATAATTATTCGGCTATATGTGTTAGGGTTGAATAATTGTTAATATAGGTGTATAAAGAATAAGAACGCATGCTGATAATGCGTTCTTTCTAATGTCTAGTGAAGGCAAGGAGGATATATGTTTCGAGCTGTAGTATTTGATATGGACGGCGTTATAACTGATACAGAAAAGTTATATAGACGTTTTCAGTTAGAGGAAGGGAAAAGATTAGGGATTCCCGAGGATGTAATGATAAAAGCCTGTGAAAGGATAACAGGTGGAAATAAATATGCTAATAAGAAGCCTTTCGAAGATATAGTTGGAAGAGGAATCGACTATATGGTATATAGAGAGGGTGTAATAAATAAGCTGGATAATCATATTAATACTTATGGAGTAGAGCTAAAAACAGGAGTAAAAGAAATCTTAAAATATCTTAAGGATAAGGAAATTAAGATTGGGCTTGCTACATCTACTGTTAAAGACCGTGCAGAGAAATATTTGAAGGATAATAATATATATGAATATTTCGATGAATTGATATTTGGTAATATGGTTGAACATGGAAAGCCTGCACCAGATATTTATTTGAAGGCTTGTGAAAAGCTTGGGGTTGAGCCTTGTGAAACGATTGCTGTTGAGGACTCAATTAATGGAATAATTTCAGCTGGAACTGCTAAGCTTTATCCCGTCATGGTAATAGATATGATTATGCCAAATGATGAAATAAAAAAGTATGCAAAGAAAATATATGATGAAATAACTAAAATAAAGGAAATAATCTAGAAATAGAAATAATCTAGAAATAATATAGAAATAATATAGAGATAGTAGGTAGCGATAGCTGTATAGATAAAGGAGAACAAAGATGAATTTATTAGTTGTAATTTTGAAAAAAGCTAATCTTGTTGCTGACATATGTAAGGAACTTGCAGAAAAAGGTGTTCATGGTGGAACAATTATAGATGGAACAGGTATGGCAAGTGTAATAGAAAAGATGGATGATTTGCCAATGTTTGGAATGCTTAAGGCTATATTGGCAGACGACGATGATAACGAGGTTGTTAAGACTATGCTTTTTGTTATGGATGATGAAGAGCTTGTTACAGCCAAGAAAATAATAAATGAAGTGGTTGGTTTAGATGAACCTAATACAGGAATTATGTTCGCTGTACCAGTATCATTTGTGGAAGGCTTAGGTGCATAAAATGAATTTGAACTTACTAACGTATATGGCAATTATGCTTGGAACTGCGCTTTTAGCTGGCAAAATAGTTAAACAGCTTAAGCTTCCAAACGTAACAGGATATCTTGTTATTGGTCTTTTAATAGGACCTAATTGTCTCAAAATACTAACAGATGAATTGATAGCTTCAATGTCCCTTATTACAGAATTCGCCCTTGGATGTATTGCATTTTCTATTGGCGCAGAATTTAAGATAAGCTTTCTTAAAAGAGTAGGAAAAGCACCTATTATTATTGGTGTACTAGAAGGACTTGGAGCGGTTGTAGTTGTAGATACAATAATGCTATTGCTTGGCTATGATGTAACATTTTCTCTTGCAATGGGGGCTATTGCATCAGCTACAGCTGCAGCGTCAACACTTATGATTGTAAAGCAGTACAAATCAAAGGGACCAGTTACAAATACACTTCTTCCAGTAGTTGCGTTAGATGATGCAGTTGCACTTGTTGCTTTTGGTGTATCTATGGCAGCAGCAAATGTAATTAGTTCACATGGAACTGCTCCGATTGGCAAGCTTTTATTGCATCCACTGAAAGAAATTGGTGGAGGCTTATTATTTGGATTTGTATTAGGAATAATAATGGTATACCTTGTTAAGCTTTACACAGGAAGAGGAAACAGATTAGCAGTAACAATAATGATGATTTGTGTATGTGTAGGTATATCAGATATGGTTGGATTCTCGTCACTTTTGGCATGTATGATGCTTAGTATGGTATTTGTAAACATGTCAAAATTCAGAGATAAAATATACGAACCATTAGAGAGAATTACACCTCCAATATATATGATGTTCTTTATTGTATCAGGTGCTTCTTTGGACATAAAGATTATGGCTTCAGTAGGACTTGTGGGGGTAATATATGTTGTAGGTAGAGTCATTGGAAAAGCATTAGGAGCAGCGCTTGGTGCTAAGATATCAAATGCACCTAAGACAGTTAGAAAATGGCTTGGACTCACCTTGATTCCTCAGGAGGGCGTTGCTATTGGTTTGGCAACATCTGCAGCAGCAACGCTTCCAGAGTATGGTGCCACAATTAGAACTATCGTGCTTTGTGGTGTTGTAGTATATGAATTAGTAGGACCAATAATTACAAAAACTGCACTTAAGAAGGCCGGAGAAATTCAAGGATAAAATCAAATATAATATCAATTAAAATATAAATAAAGCGGAAGCCAATATAAAATCAAAATATAATAGCGAACAAAATACAATAATCATAATATTTTTATTTGTTTATGTAATAAATTAAAGGCTAGTCTCATAGAATATAAACATAATCTTATATGGAGGTTTTATGAGCAAGACAAACTATTTATTAAAGCTATTGATTGCGTTGGTTATATCGTATTTGATAACAGGTGTCGCAACTATGGTTGCGGCATTTTTTGTTTACAAGATGGAATTAGGGGATAAGGCAATTATAGTAATTACATCTTTGATTTATTCCTTGGCTAGCCTAAGTGGAGGAATATATGTTGGAGGAAAAGTAGAAAAAAAGAAGCTTTTTTCTGGAATGCTATTAGGATTATTTTATAGTATTGTTATTGTGCTTGTGGGTATTTGTGTATCGAAAGGTGGACTAGAATATAGTAGAGATATTCTTTTGATGTTTATAATAAGCGTTATATCAGGTGGAATGGGAAGTTTAATGAGAAAATAGAAGAATATTATATTAAAGTTAGTGGAAATATTACATTAAGGCAAGTAAAAATGATATATTAAAGTTAGTGGAAATATTATATTAAGGCAAGTAAAAATGATATATTAAAGTTAGTGGAAATATTACATTAAGGCAAGTAAAAAATGGTATATTGAGGTAAGTAAAAAATGCTTTTATTTGTGGGAATAGTGTGTTATAATGCTTCATATGTATAATATTAGGTAACATGTAGTAGTGTGCATAGTTACAATTTTTAGGAGGCAAAACATGAAAAGAATTAAAACATTAACAGATAAGACTTTAAACAGCACAGTAGTTAAAGGTGGTTGTGGTGAGTGCCAGACTTCATGCCAGTCAGCATGTAAGACTTCTTGCACAGTAGGAAACCAGAGCTGCGAGAATAAGTAATTTTAATAAGAATACATACTTTAAAGGGGACGCTTTCGGGTGGTCCTCTTTAGTTGCGTTTTTAAAAGGAGAGTTAAAACTGTATGGTACACCAGTACAAAAACAACGGATACAATATAGTTTTAGATGTTTGTAGTGGCTCAGTGCATGTTGTAGATGATTTAGTTTATGACATGATTGCTATGTTTAAGGATTCATCAAAGGATGAGATAATTAATCATATTACAGGCAAATATAATGACTTGTATTCTGTTGAGGATATAAATGAGGCATACTCCGATATTGAAGAGCTTGAGAAGATGGGACAGCTTTTTACAGAGGATGTTTACAAAGATGTTATTATCGATTTTAAGCAGAGAAAAACAGTTGTAAAGGCTCTTTGTTTACATATTGCTCATGATTGTAATTTGGCATGTAAATACTGCTTCGCTGATGAGGGTGAGTATCATGGTCAAAAGAGAGAACTTATGAGTCTTGAAGTAGGCAAGAAGGCTATCGACTTTTTAATAGAGAATTCAGGTAATCGTGTTAACCTTGAGGTGGACTTCTTCGGTGGAGAGCCACTTATGAATTTCGATGTTGTTAAGGAAATTGTTGCTTACGGAAGAAGCAAAGAAAAGGAATTCAACAAGAACTTCAGATTTACACTTACTACTAATGGCGTTTTATTGAATGATGATGTTATAGAGTTTTGTAACAAAGAGATATCTAACGTGGTACTTAGTCTTGATGGAAGAAAGGAAATCCATGATAAGATGCGCCCTACTAGAAATGGCAAGGGAAGCTATGATGTCATTATTCCTAAATTCCAGGATTTTGTGAGCAAACGTGGAGATAAGAGCTACTATGTGAGAGGAACATTTACAAGATATAACACAGATTTTGTAGAGGACTTCAAGCATATGGCAGACCTTGGATTCAAGGAGATATCTATTGAGCCAGTTGTATCTGCACCAGAGTGTGATTATTCAATTAGAGAAGAAGATGTTGCACCTATTTGTGAGCAGTATGATAAACTTGCATTAGATATTATTGATAGACATAAGAAGGGCAAACCAGTTACATTCTTTCATTATATGTTAGATCTTAATGGTGGACCTTGTGTATATAAGAGATTATCAGGTTGTGGATCAGGAACTGAATATTTGGCAGTAACACCAACTGGAGAGTTATATCCATGTCATCAGTTTGTTGGAATCGATGGATTTGAACTTGGTAACGTATTTGATGGAATAAAAAATACAAAAGTAGTTGATGAATTTAAACTATGTAATGTATATGCAAAGGACAAGTGCAAGGATTGTTTTGCAAGGTTCTATTGCAGTGGCGGTTGTGCAGCTAATTCTTATAACTTCCATGGAAATATATTGGATGCATATGATATTGGTTGTGAATTACAGCGAAAAAGAGTTGAGTGCGCAATTATGATTAAGGCTGCACTTGCAGAATTAGAAGAAGGAGAAGAATAACAATGAAAAAAGCTAAAAGAAATGCCGTAATAGCAGTGCTTGTATTCTTGCTACTTGTTGCAGGTGGAGTATACATGGCTATTGAAGGCGTTGGCGCAGAAGAAAGTGGAAAAGCAAAGAACATTCCACTTGGACTTGATTTACAGGGAGGACTTAGTGTTACTTATGAAATAGTAACAGAGAATCCTACTAAAGAAGAAATTGCAGCAACTAAAGATAAGCTTCAAAGAAGAATTGATAATTACAGTTCAGAAGGTGAAGTGTATCAGGAGGGTAATTCAAGATTAACTGTTGAGATTCCAGTTGATACTACTAAGTATGATGCACATGAAATACTTGATGATTTGGGACAACCTGGTAAGCTTGAATTTATGGATGAGACAAATTATCAGTTATTTACAGAAGGTAAAGATTACGAATATGCTCTTAACGGTGCAGATGTTAAGAATGCAGAAGCAAGAATTGATACATCTGGTGTAACAGAGGATAATGTTGTAACTCTTGATTTTACAGATGAGGGTGCAAAGAAATTTGAAGATGTTACTGGTGCTAATATTGGTAAATCAATCGTAATCGTTTATGATAACAAGTTAGTTAGTGCTCCACAGGTACAAAGTAAAATATCAGGTGGTAATGCAGTAATTAATCATATTGAAGATTTTGAGACAGCAACTAATTTAGCTAATACAATCAAGATTGGTGCATTACCTCTTGAGCTTAAGCAGATTCAGTATAATATTGTTGGTGCAAAGCTTGGTCGTGAGGCTGTTTCAAAGAGTCTTAAGGCAGGTGTAATTGGTCTTGCAATTATCTGTTTACTTATGATAATCATTTATCTTGTACCTGGTTTTATTGCATCACTTGCACTTGTTGCTTATGTAATTTTATTAGTATTAATATTAAGTATTGGTGGAATTACACTTACATTGCCTGGTATGGCGGGTATCATTCTTTCAATTGGTATGGCAGTTGATGCTAACGTAATTATCTTTACTCGTATTAAAGAAGAATTAGCAGATGGAAAGAACGTAAGAAATGCAGTAGCTGCTGGTTTCTCAAAGGCTTTATCTGCTATTGTTGATGGTAATATTACAACGCTTATTGCAGCATTCGTGCTTATGTTACTTGGCTCAGGTAGCATCAAGGGATTTGCTACAACACTTATGATTGGTATTGTCCTTTCAATGTTTACAGCACTTGTTATTACTAAGATGCTCTTAAATGCAGCAGTAAACTTAGGTATTACTAATGTTA
Organism: Lachnospiraceae bacterium; assembly: GCA_029338675.1. Taxonomy (GTDB): domain Bacteria; phylum Bacillota; class Clostridia; order Lachnospirales; family Lachnospiraceae; genus Coprococcus_C. Next base: position 12,210 of record JAQYAV010000076.1, on the reverse strand, counting down.
AGTGTTATGGAAAGGCTAAAGAGCCTAAGGTTAGAGGCTTTGTTAAGAATTCTAAGATTTGTTTTGCTATATCACTTATTGCAATTATTGCAGGTATAGCATTCCTTGGCGTAAACAAGGCTAAGGATGGTTCAATTCTTAATTTCAGCTTAGAGTTTACAGGTGGTACATCTACTACTGTTACATTTGAGGAAGAATATACTCTTCAAAGAGCAGAGTCAGAGGTTATTCCAGTATTGACTGAAAAGGTTGGTTTGTCTGCAGCTAATATTCAGATTCAGACAGTTGAGGGAACAAATCAGGTAATATTTAAGACTAGCTTATTGTCAGAAGAGGATGCGGAGAAGTTTGATAATGCAATCAAAGAAAACTTCAAGGTTTCAGAGATTAGTTCACAAAGTATAAGCTCAACAATAAGTGGTGAGATGCAGAAGGATGCAATTATAGCCATTGTTATTTCTTCAATACTTATGCTTATCTATATAGCAATCAGATTCTCTGATGTTAAATTTGGTGCTAGTGCGGTGCTTGCACTTATCCATGACGTTATGATAGTATTTGCAGTATACTCTATCGGAAAGCTTGCCGTTGGTAATACATTTATTGCTTGTATGCTTACAATACTTGGTTACTCAATTAATGCAACAATTATCATCTTCGATAGAATTAGAGAAAATCTCAAGACTATGGATAAGAAGAATAATATTGAAAATGTTGTAAACACAAGTATTGCACAGACATTTACAAGAACAATTTACACATCACTTACAACATTTGTAATGGTATTTGTATTATTCATAATGGGTGTTGCATCTCTTAAGGAGTTCACATTCACTCTTATGGCTGGTATCGTATGTGGTGCATACTCATCAGTGTGTATAACAGGACCATTATGGTACATGTTAAAGAAGAAATTCAACAAAGTAAAATAATATAACATAATGAAATAAGGCCAAGGGCGTGCCATTTGAGAAGTAGAAAACATATTCTTAAGTGTGCATGTCCTTGTTTTTCTAATAAAACATTGATGATTGCAAAGTGAAATATATATCTAGGTATAGATTTCATTTTGCAATCATTAATAACAAATATATGAGGGCAGGATGTGGATAGAAGATGAATAATATTGAGTCGAGATGGACAGTATATGGTAAAAAGGCAGATTTTGGTTTGATAGGCCAGAAATATGGTATTGATCCTGTGGTGGCAAGGGTTATCAGAAACAGGGATATCGTTTCGGAGAAAGATATTGAAGCGTATTTGAAAGCTGATTTTAGTATGTGTCATGATCCGTTTTTGATGGCAGATATGGATAAGGGATGCAGAATTATTGCTGAAAAGATTGAGTGTGGCAAGAAGATTAGGATTATATCAGATTATGATGTTGATGGTGTTATGTCCAACTATATTTTGCTTAAAGGCTTGAAAAAAGCAGGTGCGGTTGTTGATTATGAGATTCCAGATAGAATATTAGATGGTTATGGAATAAACGAAAGAATAATTAATGATGCATATACGGATGGTGTTGATACGATTATTACATGTGATAATGGAATAGCAGCTTTCTCGGCGATTAAGCTGGCTAAGGATTTAGGCATGACAGTTGTAGTAACAGATCACCATGAGGTGCCATATGAGATAAATGAAGATGGTGACAGAAAATATAATTTAGTGCCAGCAGATGCGGTTATTGATATTAAGCGTATAGATTGCAAATATCCCTACAAAGGCTTGTGTGGAGCAGGGGTAGCATATAAATTCATTAGAAGCTTATATAAGGTGATAGATATAGCGTGGGATGACGAAGAAGAATATCTTGATGCATTGGCTGTTGCAACTGTATGTGATGTAATGGAGCTTAGAGACGAGAATAGAGTATATGTTAAACGGGGACTAAAGGTTTTAGAGAATACATCTAATAAGGGATTAGCTGCTTTGATTTTTGTAAATTCACTCAAAGATAAGAGCTTAAAGGCATATCATTTAGGTTTTATTATTGGACCTTGTATTAATGCAACAGGTCGACTTGAATCCGCCCAAAAGGGACTTGAGTTATTACTTACGGAGGATTATCAGGAAGCACTCATACTAGCAGAACAGCTTAAGGTGCTAAATGAACAAAGAAAGAGCATGACTGAGGATGGTGTAGAGGAGGCAATCAAGCTTATAGAAGAAAAACATAGCGAAGATAAGGTTTTAGTTATTCATATACCGAAACTACATGAGAGCTTGGCGGGAATTGTAGCAGGAAGAATCAGAGAAGCCTATTATAAGCCAGTGTTTGTTTTTACAGGTGACATAGAAGGCATTGTTAAGGGTTCAGGAAGATCAATTGAAGGTTATCACATGTATGATTCCTTGAATGAATGTAAGGAATATTTGCTTAAATATGGCGGACATGAGCTTGCTGCAGGTCTTTCTTTGGAAGGGGATAGGCTTGATGATTTAAGAAGAGCATTGAATGAAAAATGCAAGCTTACAGATGAACAGCTTATTCCTCTAGTAAGACTTGATGTTGCAATGCCAGTAAGCTATATAAGTGAGAAGCTCATAGAAGATTTGGACTTACTTGAGCCATTTGGAAAAGGAAATGAGAAGCCATTGTTTGGTCAGTCAAATCTCGCGGTAAAACGTGCCATGAAGATGGGAAAGAATGGACAATTTGTAAAAATAATTTTTATGACAGAACAGGGCTTCACTATAGAAGCAGTTGACTTTAATGGAAATAAATTCACTGATTGTATAAAAATGTGGTTTAGTGAAGAAGAATGTGATAAAATGTTTAAAGGTTTATCTAACGATATAAGGCTTGATGTTGCGTACTATCCAGATATTAATGAATATATGGGTAGAAGAACTATTCAGATTAAACCTGTTACATATAGAAAACACAATGATTAATTTGAATTTTGAACAGACATTATAATATATATTATAACTGTAATGTAGGTTCTATTATACATAGGAGGCGGGAAGATTATGAAGAAGATAGAGGATTATATTATTAGCATTCCAGATTTTCCTAAGGAAGGAATCATTTTTAGGGATGTTACAGGTGTTTTAGATAGCAGTGATGGTTTACAGCTTGCAGTTTCTAAGATGAATGAGTTACTTGATGGAGTAGATTATAATGTAATTGCAGGAGCAGAGTCCAGAGGCTTCATATTCGGAACACCTTTGGCATATATAAATAAAAAGAAATTTGTACCAATAAGAAAGAAAGGAAAGCTGCCTAGAGAGACTGTTTCTAGGAGCTACGCACTTGAATATGGTACAGCAGAAATTGAGATTCATAAGGATTCAGTTAAAAAGGGGGACAAGGTGGTTCTTGTTGATGACCTTATTGCAACAGGTGGAACAATGGAAGCCGCTGCAAAGCTTATTGAGGAGCTTGGTGGTGAAGTAGTTAAGATGATATTTTTAATTGAACTTTCAGATTTAGGTGGACGTAAGGTTTTAGCTGATTATGACATTGCATCAGTAGTGCAGTATGAAGGAGAATAGGCTGTAGAAGAAAATGTAGTGTGTATGATGTACATTTTCGGGTAATAGTGTTTTGTTAGTTCATAGGGCACTATTAATACTAGGGAAAGAAGTGATTTAGATGTCAGAAGAATTAAAGATACCTCATGGTTCATTAAAAAATGAAATAAGTAAACCAGATGATTTTACTCCTCCAGATGTTTTATTTGAGCAGTTAGAGGAGACAATAAGAAGATATCATCCGTCTTCAGACTTGTCTCAGATTGAAAAGGCTTATAGAATTGCAAAGGAAGCTCACAAGGATCAAAAGAGAAAGTCTGGTGAGCCTTATATTATTCATCCGATATGTGTAGCAATCATTTTGGCTGAATTAGAATTGGATAAAGAAACAATAGTTGCTGGTATCCTTCATGATGTAGTTGAAGATACTATTATGACTAGAGAGGAAATAGCAAAAGAGTTCTCAGATGAGATTGCTCTTTTGGTAGATGGCGTAACAAAGCTTACTCAATTAGATCTTTCACAGGATAAGATTGAGATTCAGGCAGAGAATCTTCGTAAGATGTTTCTGGCTATGGCTAAGGATATTAGGGTTATTCTTATTAAGCTTGCTGATAGACTTCATAATCTTAGGACTTTGCAGTATCAGTCACCTGCAAAGCAGATAGAAAAATCCAGAGAGACAATGGATATATATGCACCACTTGCTCATAGACTTGGTATTTCTAAGATTAAGATTGAATTAGATGATATATCTATGCAATATCTCTATCCAGATGTGTATAAATCCCTCAAGGAAGAGATTTCTACAAGACTTTTGGCTGGAGAAGAATTCATTAATAGCATGGTGAATGAAGTAAAGCAATATATGGATGAAGCGGATATTGAGGCTGAGGTTGATGGAAGAGTAAAGCATTTATTCAGTATATATAAGAAAATGATTACCCAGAATAAGACTTTAGACCAGATATATGATATTCATGCTATTAGAATAAAGGTTAATACTGTAAGGGATTGTTATGCGGCGTTAGGTACAATTCATGAAAAATATAAACCTATTCCAGGTAGATTCAAGGATTATATTGCAATGCCTAAATCTAATATGTATCAGTCTCTTCACACTACTTTGATAGGTCCAGGTGGTAGACCATTTGAGATTCAAATTAGAACATATGAGATGCATAGAACTGCTGAATATGGTATAGCTGCCCATTGGAAGTACAAAGAAGGAAATGGTGGAACTAATAGTGAAGAACAGAAGCTTAGCTGGTTAAGACAGATTCTTGAATGGCAGACTGATACAACAGATAATAGGGAATTTCTTAGCTTCATTAAAACAGATTTGGATTTGTTCTCTGATCAGGTGTATTGCTTTACTCCAGCAGGTGATGTAAAGAATCTTCCTAAGGGTTCAACTCCTATAGATTTTGCTTATTGCATACATACTGCAGTAGGAAATAAGATGATAGGAGCTAGAGTAAATGGCCGACAGGTGCCTATTGAGACAGAGCTTCATAATGGTGATAGAGTAGAGATTATCACTTCCCAGAATTCTAAAGGTCCAAGTAGAGACTGGCTTAATGTTGTTAAGAGCTCACAGGCAAAAACAAAGATTAATCAATGGTTTAGAACAGAGAATAAAGAGGACAATATTCAAAAAGGTAAGGATGCTATTGTAGCATACTGCAAGGCTAAATCAATTGTGCTGTCTGATATAACTAAACCAGAGTTAGTTGATAAGGTTCTTAAGAAATATAATTTCTCAAGCTGGGATGCATTAATGGCAACAATTGGTCACGGTGGAATCAAGGAAGGTCAGGTTGTTAACAGACTTGTGGATGAATTCAAACGTGATGAGGCAGACAAGGTTACTGAGGAACAGATAGTAGATAAAATAAATACACCTGGCAGAGGTAATGGAAGTGCTAAAGGTGGAATAGTAGTTAAGGGAATGGATGATGTGGCAGTTAGATTTTCTAAGTGCTGTGCACCAGTTCCAGGAGACGAAATTGTTGGATATATTACACGAGGAAGAGGTGTATCAATTCACCGTACGGATTGTGTTAATGTAATTGGCATGGATGAATTTGACAGAGCAAGATTAATAGAAGCTGATTGGGCTAAAGGCCAGGTACAGCAGACTAACTTGTACGCTACAGAGATTAATATCTATGCAAATGAAAGCAATGGAATTGTATTTGCATTGTCTAAGATATTCAACGAAGAAAAGATAGCATTAACAGGAATGAATGTCCGTGTTAGCAAACAGGGAAAGGCAACAGTTTCTGTCAGATTTGAGATAACTTCTAAAGAGCAGCTTAATAAGTTGATTTCTAAGATTAGAGCTATTGAAGGAATTATTGATATTGAAAGAACAACAGGCTAGTTAGCTTGTTGGATGGAGAAAAATATGGGAAATTTAATTACAATTACTAATGTTTTAGGATCATTTGCTACAAATTGTTATACAGTTGCTAATTCTGAAACAAGAGAAGCAATCATAATTGATCCTGCGACTAAGGCCGATTTCTTGATAAATATGTATAATAATCAGAATCTTAAGCCAGTAGCAATTCTTCTTACACATGGACATATTGATCATATTGGTGCTGTGCCAGAGCTCAAGGCGAAATATCCTGATATTAAGATTTATGCAGGCAGTGAAGAAGAAGAGGTACTTAATTCAATTAACACAAATCTATCTGCAATGTTTGGACAACCTCTTAAGGTTAATGCAGATGTTTATGTTAAGGATGAGGAAGAAATTACGTTAATCGGTAACAAGATAAAATGTTTACATGTGCCTGGGCACACTAAGGGCGGAACATGTTATTATTTTGAGGATGCTAAAATGGTATTTTCTGGTGATACATTATTTGCTTCAAGTATTGGTCGTTCAGATTTCCCAACTGGAGATGAGAGTGCATTACTTGAGGGAATAAAGGCTAAGCTGTTTACACTTCCAGAGGATGTTACTGTATATCCAGGACATAATGACAGAACAAGTATAAAAAGAGAGAAGGAATATAATCCTTATTTCTAGTTTACAGTAAAATGAATAGCAAAAATAATATAATTAGGAAGCGGGAATACCTGCTTCCTAAAACTGCGATAAAGAGTATAGTTTAGAGGTTTGTATGATAGGATTACTACAGAATTCACAAATGTATAATAATGATTTGCGAGCAATGCTTATGGCGTTTTATCCTGGGGTAAAGATATCTGAAAAGGATTTTGATAGAACGAAGGATGGAGTTGACAAGGTCCTTGATTTTATTTTGGTTGCACATTATAAGGATAGCCAGACCACACTTTATATAGTTAAGGATTGCGAGATAAAGAAGGATAATGATGAAGCATCCATAGAAAAATATATTAATGAATGTTCGACTTCAAATAGTACGGCTAGTATTGAGGACAGCATAATAATACAAGGTGAATATCAGGATAAAGAAATATTTAGAAATAAGCTTAAGCTTGCTTCATATGAGTTGATTAGTAAAAAGGCTTCAAAGAAGCTTCCCTGGGGATGTCTTACAGGAGTTAGACCAACTAAGATAGCAATGAAGCAGTTAAATGAAAATAAAACCTTTGAAGAAGCAGTTGATAATTATATTAAAGTTTATGATACATCAATGAGAAAAGCAAAGCTTGCAACAACAGTGGCAGTTAATGAATCAAGACTTGTGTCTGCTATAGACTTTGAGAAGGACTATTGCTTATATATTGGAATTCCATTTTGTCCAAGCAGATGCCTTTATTGCTCGTTTACTTCATATCCAATTGGAACATATAAGGACAAGGCAGATGCCTATATTGAAAAGCTATGTGAGGAGCTTAAGTTTATTAAAGAGGCGTATAAGACACAGAAGCTAGCTGCAATATATGTGGGTGGAGGAACACCTACAGCAATAAGCGCAGAGCAGCTTGAGATGCTGCTTAAGCAAATATGCGATTTATTTGATGTAAGCAAGATTCTTGAGTTTACTGTAGAATCGGGCAGACCAGATAGTATTACAATGGATAAGCTTAAGGTTATGAAGAAATATAATGTAGGACGAATAAGCATTAATCCACAGACTATGAATGATGAAACCCTTAAGGTAATTGGTAGAGCTCATAATAGCGAGCAGACAAGACAGGCCTTTGCAATGGCTAGAGAGGCTGGATTTGATAATATTAATATGGATCTTATAGCAGGACTTCCAGGTGAGAACATTGATAGTATGAAATATACATTAAGTGAAATTGAAAAGCTATCTCCTGAGAGTATAACTGTTCATTCGCTTGCTATTAAGCGTGCAGCTAATTTGAAGCAACAGATGGGTGAATACGGAAGTGAAATAAATCAGGATATGGATGCTATGCTTGATATGGTGTCTGATCTTGCAAGTAAGCTTTCTATGGAACCATATTATTTATATAGACAAAAGAATATAGGTGGTAACCTTGAGAATGTTGGCTATGCTAAGAATGGTAAAGAGTGTCTCTATAATATATTAATTATGGAGGAGATGACAGACATTGTGGCAGCAGGGGCAGGGGCATCTACAAAGCTTACATTCCATAAGGAAAATCGTGTTGAAAGAATAGAAAATTGCAAATCTGTTGATGATTACATAGGAAGATTTGAAGAAATGCTTGAAAGAAAGAAAAACGGATTTAAGAATTTTGATATATAAATGTTGATTTTACATGGATTAACTATTATTATATAAAGATAAAAATGCAACAATATTAGTTGCATATAATGGTTTTAGGGGATGTCAAATTATGTAGAAATTTGGCATATAGAGTTAGCAGGAGGAAAAAATATGGCAATGAAGAAGAAACCTGTTACAGGTATGAAGGACATACTTCCTAAGGAGATGGAGATTAGGGACTATGTTATTGGATTAATTAAAGAAACATATAAGACATTTGGATTTAATTCAGTTGAAACTCCATGTGTTGAGCATATAGAGAACCTTAATAGTAAGCAGGGTGGAGAGAATGAGAAGCTTATCTTCAAGATTCTTAAAAGAGGTGAGAAGCTTAAGCTTGATGAAGCAAAAGAAGAAATTGATCTTGTAGATGGTGGTCTTCGTTATGATCTTACAGTTCCTCTTTCAAGATATTATTCTAATAATGCTAATGATCTTCCAAGTCCATTTAAGGCACTTCAGATGGGTAATGTATGGAGAGCAGATAGACCACAGAGAGGTAGATATCGTCAGTTCATGCAATGTGATATTGATATATTAGATGAGCCTACTATTTTAGCAGAGATTGAGCTTATTCTTGCAACTACTACATTACTTGGTAAGCTTGATTTCAAGAATTTCACAATTAGAATTAATGATAGAAAGATTCTTAAGGCAATGGCTGCATATAGTGGTTTTGCTGAGGTGGATTACGATACAGTATTTATCATTCTTGACAAGATGGACAAGATTGGTTTAGATGGGGTTAGAGAGGAGCTTATCAAGGAAGGATATGCTGAGGAAGCAGTAGCAAAATATCTTGATTTATTTGATAAGGTTACAAATGATATTGAAGGAATCACTTTTATTAAGGATACGCTTGGAGATTTCCTTGATGACGAGGTTTCAAATAATCTTAAGACAATAATTGAGAGTGTTGATGCGACTAAATCGGCTGACTTTAAGCTTTCGTTTGATCCTACATTAGTAAGAGGTATGTCGTATTATACAGGACCTATTTTCGAAATCTCAATGGATGAATTCGGTGGTTCAGTAGGCGGCGGTGGACGTTATGATGAGATGATTGGTAAGTTCACAGGCAAGGATACATGTGCTTGTGGATTCTCAATTGGATTTGAGAGAATTGTAATGCTTCTACTTGAAAGAGATTACAAGGTGCCTACTAAGAAGGCTAAGACAGCTTATTTAGTTGAGAAGAATATGCCATCAGACAAGATGCTTAAGATACTTGCAAAGGCTAAGACTGAGAGGGAGTCTGGTGCGCAGATTAATATATCAATTATGAAGAAGAATAAGAAATTCCAAAAAGAGCAGATGATGCTTGAGGGTTATGAAGAGTTTGTAGAGTTTTTCAAAGATAAGGAGATAGAGTAATGGCTGAATCTATGTTAGGGCTTAAAAGAAGCCACAGATGCACAGAAGTAAACAACTCTATGATTGGTAACGAAGTTACAGTTATGGGTTGGGTTCAAAAGAGTAGAAATAAAGGTGGAATTATATTTGTAGACCTTAGAGATAGAAGTGGCATTCTTCAGGTTATTTTTGAAGAAGCTAACTGTGGAGCAGAGAGCTTTGCCAAGGCAGAGAAGCTTAGAAGTGAGTTCGTTGTTGCTATAGTTGGTAAGGTGGCAAAGCGTGGGGGCGCAATTAACGAGAATCTTGCAACAGGTGATATTGAGGTTATTGCTTCGGATATTAGAATTCTTGCAGAAGCTGATACTCCTCCATTTCCAATTGAGGAAAATAGCAAAACTAAGGAAGAGCTTAGATTAAAATATAGATATCTTGATTTAAGACGTCCAGATCTTCAGAAGAATATTATGATGAGAAGTAAAGTTACAACACTTACAAGAGCATTTCTTGCTGAAAATGGATTCATCGAAATTGAGACTCCGACACTTTGTAAGTCAACTCCTGAGGGAGCTAGAGATTATCTTGTACCAAGCCGTGTACATCCAGGTAATTTCTATGCACTTCCACAGTCACCACAGATTTATAAGCAGCTTCTTATGTGTTCTGGATATGATAGATATTTTCAGATTGCAAGATGCTACAGAGATGAAGATTTAAGAGCAGATAGACAGCCTGAGTTTACTCAGATTGATATGGAACTTTCATTTGTAGACGTGGATGATGTTATTGAAGTAAATGAAAGACTTTTAGCAAAGCTATTTAAGGAGACAATTGGAGTTGAGGTATCGCTTCCAATTCAGAGAATGACTTATGCTGAAGCTATGGAAAGATTTGGTTCTGACAAGCCAGACCTTAGATTTGGTATGGAACTTAAGAATGTAACAGATGTAGTAAAGGATTGCGAGTTTGTAGTATTTAAGGGTGCTATCGAAAATGGTGGAAGCGTTCGTGGTATTAATGTAGAAGGCCAGGGAGCTATGCCAAGAAAGAAGATTGATGCATTAGTTGACTTTGCAAAGGGCTATGGAGCAAAGGGACTTGCATATATTGCAATTCAGGAAGATGGTAGTGTTAAATCGTCATTTGCTAAATTCATGAAGGATGAGGAGATGACTGCTCTTATCGATGCTATGGGAGGTAAGGCAGGAGATTTATTACTCTTTGCGGCAGATAAGAATAAGCTTGTATATGATGTGCTTGGTGCACTTAGAGTTGAGCTTGCTTCACAGCTTGGTTTGCTTAAGAAGGATGAATATAGATTTGTATGGATTACAGAATTCCCTCTTCTTGAGTACAACGAGGAGCTAGGAAGATATCAGGCTATGCATCATCCATTTACAATGCCTATGGAGGAGGACCTTCAGTATATCGATACTGATCCAGGTCGTGTACGTGCTAAGGCATACGATATAGTATTAAATGGTACAGAAATTGGTGGTGGTAGTGTTCGTATTCACCAAAATGATATTCAGGAGAAGATGTTTGGTGCGCTTGGATTTACAATGGAGAGCGCATATGAGCAATTTGGATTTTTGCTTAATGCATTCAAATATGGAGTACCACCTCACGCAGGTCTTGCATATGGTCTTGATAGACTTGTTATGCTTATGGCTAAAGAAGATTCAATCAGAGACGTTATTGCATTCCCTAAGGTTAAGGATGCTTCTTGTCTTATGAGTGATGCTCCTAATGTAGTTGATCCTAAGCAATTAGATGAGCTTGGAATCGGAATTAATGAAGCTTCTAGTGAAGAATAATTTTATAGTTAAGGTTATTTAGAACAAGACTAATTAATTTATTTTAATATTGAAGTAGCCTTTGTTAGAAATAATAACAGACCCCTTTTTGGTATTAGTTGTTTGATTTTAACACCAGAAAGGGGTCTTTTTGTAATAAATAATTGCTAAAAATGACCATTTATCCAAGAAAACGACCAGTTACCCCTTTTGCTTTTGAAATTTATATTAAAGTTAATTAAATTATATTTGATGGAATGTGGTTTTGTTTTATCGCACCTGATTGGAGTATGCATTTTTTTCTTTATTCCATATGTAGATGTATTTATTCGTGCATTTGATTTTAGGTGTATGTTGTCGTTGTTCGTTGTCAAAAAGTAGATGCACTTCCTTATTGGGCATTAACACAAAAGGAGAACAACCGGCACACTTTGATGGTAAGGAAAAATGTGGCAGAATTGTATATGTTACGATATAATTAAGTGGTTTGAGGAGAGCGAAACTTTGAAGTTTTAGTGATGATAAATTCTGATTTTTATATTGCAACATAGTAAATAAGACAATGTTATTTTGCGTTGCTTGTGGCAACAGCGGAAAGTGGTGTAGAATGCGAACATCAAAACACCGGGAGGACACGAAATGTTCAGCGAAAATCTAAAAACTATTAGAAAAGCAAAAGGTTATACGCAGGAAGAATTGGCGATAAAAGTTAATGTTGTTAGACAGACTGTTAGCAAATGGGAAAAAGGATTGTCAGTACCGGACGCAGATGTGCTTTCTCATATTGCAGAGGTATTGGAAGTGAGTGTAAGCGAGTTACTTGGTGCCGATATTAAACAAGAGGACAGTAAAAATGAAGTAGCAGAGCAACTCGC
>JAQYAV010000075.1 GCA_029338675.1 Lachnospiraceae bacterium | reverse complement strand
ACTTGAACATATGAAAAGTAGTGATGACCCCAATGACTTCGAAATAGATATTGATGTCGCTCTTGATTATTATCGAAAATTTGAGGCTTCATTGCCTGATTGTGTATCTGCTGTTATATCCCCTCTTCCAATTGAACCGATAGAGTTTAAAGGAACTACAACGGATGATACTGATATGGTTGCAAATTCTATGAGTAATTTATTTAAAATTTCCGGCGGATCTATGGTACTCAATGATGAGAAATCTGGAGCTTCGATTTTTAGAGCACACATCATTGCCGATATGATGCAAGCATTAAAACCATTATTAGGTCAAATTGAAAAATGGATGAACAGGCATTTGTATTATATATTGTCTAATCCTTCTATTGTCAAATATCTTGAAACATCTCCTTGGATGAAAAACGAAAAGAAAAAAGAGTTAATCGAATCGGCGCAGTATGGTGTACCTGTTAAGATGGCTGTAGCTGCTCTTGATGGATTTAGCCCATTAGAAGTGTTGCGTATGCAATTTTTAGAGAATGATACGCTTGGATTGCATGATGCTTGGATACCTTTGCAGTCTAGCTATACACAATCTGGTAATGATTCTAATCAGAAAGATATAACGGAATTGGGTGATGAGGGGGCTGAAACCAGAGAAAAAGAGAAGGATGCAATGTAAGGTGGTGTAATCATGAATAAAAATTTTATAACAACATTAGATTCTGATACTGCCACTCTCTTACGCAAATCAGGATATACAGAAATTCCAAGTGGTAGTAAAGGATTATTTACTTTCATCAATGACCAAAAGTTAAAATTTGATAATTCCATTGATGCAAGCAAAATTAAATTCACAAATATGTTATATGTCTAACTGCTCTTTTCTTAATGAGCAGTATTTTTATACAAAAAATTAGGAAAGGAGGAAGTAATGGGAAGACGTATTATGACAGTTGATGAACTGTATTCTTTTTGTCTAAAGAATAATTTTCTGAATTTTGACAGTAAAGAATTTGGTAAAGAATTAGTTGTTGAAATGCCAGCTAACTTTGAAAAATCAAATGATGATACAGATAAAATGACAGAAGGACTCACTCCATTTATCAGTAAAGCATTTCACGACCATATTAATCTTAATAAGTCGGAAATTAAAGAACAAGATTTTAAAGATAATCTACCATCATCTAATTTACGCCCTATCCTTGCAAATATTAAAAAGGATGAAGAAACAGGAGAATTAGATTTCGGCTCTCACGACTATCACATCGAAAAAGTAAAAGAAGTTGATGAAAATGGAAAAGAATTTACAGTAGAAAAGACTGTATACGATGAACAGCCTATTGGAGTAATTGATGGCTCAAAAACTTCTATTGAATATGATGAAGAGGCAAAAGTAAATCGTGCAGTATTACATGGCTATTTATATAACGAATATTGTCAAGATGCTATTGATATTTTAAATAGACGTGGTACAGTTGACTGCTCCGTTGAACTCGTAATCAGACAAATGAGTATGGATGGAAAGACAAAATCATTAGTATTAAATGATTTTTATGTTGCAGGACTTACTCTTCTGTCTGCTAAAACAAAGCCCGGTATGGCTGGTTCTAATTTTAAAATTGAAGATTTTAGTTTAGAAAATGAAACACAAAGTTTCGAGAAACAGTTAATTGAAATGCAAGCTAAACTCAATGAGTTAGAGGCTCGCTTCAATATAAATAACACTATCAGAAAGGAGGAAGAAATCGAAGTGGAAAACAAAGAGAATTTTGAAGAAGTTACTGAAACTGTAGAGGTGACTGAAACAGAAGAAACCACTGAGGAGGAAGTAACTGTAACAGAGAATGAATCTGAAGAAACAGTCGATGAAACCTCCGAGGATGAAACTGTTGATACTGAAGAAGAAACCACTGAAATTAAAGAAGATAATGCTTGTGGCGGTGGTTCAGGCTCTGCAAAGAAGAAAAAGAAAAATTCTATTGAGTGCTCTTACACAGTAAATGATGAAACAAAAACTTATGCTGTTTCATTAGACGAAAAGATTTCTGCAATTCATTGTCTTGTAAATGATACATATGCCGAAGCTGACAATACTTATTACGGAGTCAGTGTATATGATTCATATGTAATTATGCAGGATTGGTGTTCAGGTAGATATTTTAAACAGTCTTATATGGATGAAAACGATACTTATACTCTTACTGGCGATAGGGTTGAGGTATACGCAGAGTTCGTAACAAAAGATGAGTTAAACGAACTTAATGATATGCGTTCTAACTACTCTACTGTTGTCAATGAACTTAATCAGTATAAGTACAATGAAGAGTTCGCTGATAAGATGACTGTATTTGAAGATGAAGCTTATACAGATTATCTTGAAACAGATGAATTTAAAGCACTTATGTCTAAAGAAACTGTTGACAAATATTCTAAAGAAGAATTAGTAGAAAAAGCTGATGCCACTCTTGGTAAATTTGTTAAGAGCACAAAGACATTTTCTTACACAGAAAATAAAGCTAAGAAGCCAATCGGTTCTGTAAAAGTATTTTCTGATGTAAATAAAACAAGAAAGCCAAGTCGTTATGGCGATTTATTTAAAAACGAATAAATGAAATGTAATTATTAGTTTAAGTCGTGCAGAAATGTACGGCTTTTATTATGCAAATGGAGAATATATCTATGAGGTCAGATGGATAATCTGATAAAGAGTTAACGTGGGATGGCTTACGCTCTCCCATCTCTGCCTCAATCTTAAATAGATTGGAGGTTCATATGAAATATAATCCTAATCCACCAATATATGTAGATGAAACATATCCAGAATTAGTACGATTTTTTGAAAATAAAGAAGATGCTCATGTTGGGAAAAGTCATCCTTATAAGAAAAATATGGTTTGTCCATGTTGCAAAAAGGTTTATCCAATGCTTGTAGGTTCGTTAATTAGAAGTGGTCGAGTTTCATGTCCAACTTGCAATGATGGGATTTCTTATCCAGAACGATTTATGGCAAATATATTGAGAACTATAAATATAGATTTTACATATCAATATAAAGATACTTGGACTATAAATCATAGATATGATTTTATGATTGTTGTAGATAATACCAAATATTTAATAGAAATGGATGGTGGAATCGGACATGG